>NZ_WIJO01000052.1:0-15551 GCF_009496205.1 Streptococcus mitis | reverse complement strand
TTCGAAACTTTGAAAACTTCAAAAAAAGGATTTTTATCGCTCTAAACATCAAAAAAGAAAGGACGAAATTTGTCCTTTCTCGAGCTTAGCTTTTCTTCAACCCACTACAGTTGACAAAGAGCCCTTTTTTGTGGCTGAGAATTATTTTGTCTCAGACTCTTTTTGAGATATTTTTTTCATTGTTTTAGGCAAACAACTGCTGATTTCCGTCGGCAAGACCACATAATGTTCTTGAGCTAGTTCTTGGGCTGCGGCTGAATGAAGATGAGTCGCTACCACCACACGTTCGTAGAGGCTGACTTGTTTAAACTGGCCTGCAAATCCTGCAATCATTCCAGCCAGAGCATCTCCCATTCCACCAGTCGCCTGATAGGGACCGCCAACCTGTAACTGGTAATAATCAGACTGACCAACTTGCCAAATACGAGTAGTTGGACCTTTCTCCACCAAAATTGTTCCTTGAGGAAATGAAGTCAGGGCACTAGCCGTTGCATCTTCGTTTTGCTTTTCAATAGCAATACCAGACAACTTTTCCCATTCTTTTTGGTGGGGAGTTAGGATAAGCTGGTTAGATGGAAACGACAAACTTGTTCTAGCAAGAATGGTTAAGGCCCCTCCGTCTACAATCAAAATCTGATTCTTTTTTAAGCTAGCAAAGACCTGTTTGACTAGATTTTCTCCAAAAGCATCGTCTCGTAAACCAGGCCCCAGCAAGACAACTTCTGCCTTCTTCAATTGCTCTTTTAACAACTGCTGGTCTTGAAGAGAAAAGGCCATAGCCTCAGGTAAATGGCTGTGCAGAGCTGGAATATTTTCCCTGTCCGTTCCAACGGTCACCAATCCTGCACCGCTTTTTACAGCTGCTAAAGCAGCCATGATAATAGCACCACCATAAGGATAAGTCCCACCCAGCAACAGCAGACGGCCATAGTCTCCTTTATGACTGGTACTAGAACGTTCAATAATGACTTTTTCTAATAATGCTTGCTCAATCACTTTCATTGTTTTTTCCTCTCTATTCATTATACTATAAAGTCTATCCACCTTGCATCTTGAACATAAATCTCTTCGTTTATATAGAAAAAGAGGGGGACAAAGCCCCTCTACGAAACATCTCATTTTTCTAAAAATAAATCAGTTTCTTTTTTACTTTTTGCTACAAAGATAGCGGATAGGGCTAGGCTAACACTTGCCAAGAAAATAGCTGTTTTTGACTGTTTCTCACCAGTTTCTGGCAATCTCTTGTCTTCCTTGGCAACTTGAACTAGTGCTTCTAGAGTCTGAGTTTTTTCTAACGAACTTAGTTTAAACTCTGGTTTTTCTACTGTCGGTGCAGCTTGACCGCCTACGGTTGATACTGGGCCTGTGTAGGCTGGAAGCTCATGTACCAATGCTTCTACTGCATTGACTCCTCCAGTAAACTCAGGAACATCAAGAACTGGTGCTGGATCTTCACCTTTACTTGATTGAACAGGTTCTTCTGTTAATTCTTGATAGAAGCTAGCTAACTCATAAAACTCAGCCTTACCACCTTCCCAGACAAGTTTAACATCTAGAAGTGAACCACCATTTCGAATTGCAAATGTTTGGAGACTTGAAGAAATTGCGCCAAGATCTGTCCAACTTTCTTGTCCATCCTTAAGTGTTCTAGCCTGAACACGTGCTTTCACTCCTTCAGGAAGGCTTGAAACAAGGCGTAGATGGTTGGCATTGGTTGGTTCTGACAAGTGGTAAACCAATTCACCCTTATCTTTTTCCGCCTTGTAACTAGTCAAGACTTTTCCATCTACGAGATTAGTATAGAAGTTGCCTCGGCTTTCGCAACCGTTTCCTTCTACAGTTGGATCATTGATTGGTTTGACAAATTCGCCATCATTGATAACCAATTCTGTAAATCCTACAAAACGAGCATCATAGTCAGCTGTATAGAGGACACGAAGATAGTTTGCTTTGACTGGTGTCGTCAATTCACCCTCGATGTAACGATTTCCTGGCATCTTAGAATCATGTGTCCAACCATCTGTCAATGAATCATCGTATGTACTATTGGCTACACCATCTCCCACTGTCACAACATCTGTCCAAGTTTTACCGTCTTGGCTGACTTGGATTTTACCATCACGAAGATAGTTTTGAGTTCCGTCTTGGATGTAGGCTCTAATCTTCTTGATAGTGCGTTCGCTACCAAGTTTCAAGGTTACATGGCCATCTTTATGGGCATAGTCTGAAAACTCAACGAAGTTGTTGTACACACCATCAAACAATTGATCGAGGTTATTAATCTTACGAACATCATTACTTCCATATGTTGGATGAATGCCCATAGTTGTAAATTCTAGTTTGGTTGGTTGCACTTCTTTAGTCGTTACAAGGAGAGAAGTTGATGGAACAGCCTGTTCTTGGTCTGTTTTATTCACAAGACGAACATAACGTACCAAGTGGGTTGCGACAGTTCTGTCTGTCAACTGGCTAGCTGGTGTCCATTCTTGCGCATTTACAGAGTACTCAAGACTTAGGGCTGGGTTGGCCTGGCCTTGGAGCTGGATGCTCTTGACTTGATGGATTCGGTCAAGCTTCATACCTAGATAGCTATGAGCAGGAAGTTTAGTTCCAGCTGGAATTTGAAGCTCGTAACTGCCCAAGCTATCCACTACTGGTGTTTCCTTTAAGGCATCCACGTTGGTGTCTGTTAAGTCAAGATTTGGACTATCTACATCCACTCTAAATTCCGCAATTCTCCACCATTTACTTAAGGTTTCTGTATTACGAATGCGAACAAAACGAGTTGTAAATTCTTGCACGATATCAGAAGTTCTTTGCCCTGTTAAATTTTGAAGTGTAGTCCAATTTGTACCATCCGCAGAATATTCGACGACTCCAGATGCTAGTTTATCCCGTTCCCCTTGCATCAGATGAACTCGTTTTACTTTATGCAATCCACCTAAGTCCATTTGTACCCAAGCTTGTTCTGGTGTGACATTGGTTTGATCAACATGTGCCATCATAGATTCCGTGTTTTCTTGACCATCTTGCATCTGAACAACACTTGTTCCATATTTATAAATCAGATTTGAACTTAAGCTAATAGTGCCCCTAACCTTCTTACTACCCAACTCTAGGGGTCTATTTACAGCAATTTCACGCATGGCGAGCCAAGCATTATCCTTCTTAGCTGTTGCTATCATACGAACAGCTTGAGCTGTGATATCGAGATCATTAAATTCCAGAATGCGTTCTCTACCAGTATATGCAGGGCTCGTTATGGCTACCCATTCTCCTTTTTCATTTTGATATTCCACAACTGCATTACTAAAGGTATAGTTATCAGCCGTATTAGTACCCGTAGCGAAACCTAATTTGTGTATTTTAATTGCCTTATTAAAGCGCAAGCCTACATAATCACCTCTTTCAATCACAATTGTTGTTTTGGCAATCACATGTGTATCAAAGTCACCATCTGTGACTTCTTTCAATCCGCCTTCTATTCCAGCACGATTCGTAATAAATGTTGTCACAAATTTATCTGGATTCAACATTGATTGGATGTGCAAGGCTAAGTATTCTTTGAGATTATTGATAAATGGTCGAATATGTTGGACACCAAATTCTGCGTATTCATAATGGTCAACGTAAAAGAAGGCATGTTTAACTGACTGGTCATAATGTTTGACTCCTGCCTGATAATACTCCCATACCTTGGCATCATTTTTTTCAGTAAGTCCTTCCGTAGCTGTTAAGAAAGCTTCAAGCGCGTTCATTTGATCCACTGTATTATCTAACCAATAGTGAATTTGTTCAATTAATTTCTGATCGCCTTTTTCTTTAAGTAGAAGAGCATTGGCTTTCAAACCAGCAAAAATTTCCCTCAACTCTTTTCTTTCAGAATCCAGATTTTGACCAGATTTGAGTTTGTTATAAAATTCTATCAATTTTGGAGCCAATTCTACAGACTCTTCTAATTTAGTGACATGTGGAGGTCTATTTTGATTACGCATATGTTTTCCGAGTTCTCTAAACGCCTTTGAAACACTGCTTTCTTCGAAACGATCATTGACTACAAAGTTAAAGGCCATATCGTTGATCTGTTCTGCTTCTTCTGCGCTTTGCCATTGCTTCCATCCATACTGAGCCATATCAAAAAGTGCTACTTTAGAAGCTTCAGATTGTTGCATTGGATTTAACATAATTCCTTGTGCAAGTGATAAATCAACATTTGGATGTAAGAATTTTTCACTACCACCGAGAATTAGGTGGGGTTTTGTATTGTCATTACATGGCCAGTTAATCCAAAACTGAATTGGACGGTAAATTTTACCGCCTTCCGTTAAATTTTTCTTTAAGTTCGTTAAGAATGTTTGGTCAACAGCACCCCAAACCTTTCCACCAGTAAGTGTTAAATGGACATTTTCAGGAAGATGTTCATTCAAGGTCCGGAGTTCAGCTTCAGTTCCTTGCCCCATGTACCAGGCAGGAACAAAAATCATATCTTTACGAAGACCACTGTATGTTGTTTGTTTTTCAGTCAACCAATTTGTTATATCCTTCATCAAGCGAACATAACTATGATAACCACCAACTGGGCTTGGTGCATCGTCTGCAAGCACACCAAATTCTCGCACTCCTACGTCCAATAACTGAGTAAATTTAGCCTTGATGGTTGCAAGATCAGCCTGGTAATGCGCTTCATTACCAAAGCGGATACGTTTATTCATAAATGGATGAATAGTCCAGACATAACGTGTTTTCGTCTCATTACCGACACGAGCAAGTTCACGAATTTCAGCCAGTTTTTCTTCTGGGTAGAGTTCACGCCATTTCTTATTGTGATATGGATCATCTTTTGGTGCGAAATAGTATTGAGTTAACTTCAATTCACTTCCATAACGCATCAATTCTTTACGATTTTCATTAGACCATGGATTTCCATAGTAACCTTCGATGAAACCACGGTTCTTGATTTCAGCGTAATCTTCCACTGTCACATTGCGAAGAACTGGAACTTGACTTTCCTTGAGCATGTGTTTCAAAGTTGTCAAACCATAGAAGACTGCATCTGTGTCTTTTCCGACGATGGAAATTGAGTTGTCTTTGATGGTCAGAGCATAAGCATCAATTTTGTCAAAGAGACCTGTTGAAACGTTAGATAAGTTTTGTTCTGCTTGTGTTCCTCGTCCATGTACTCCAAGATAGATATTAGTTGCGCCAGCAACTGCTGATTGACTAGTAGTGTAGGATACTTGATTGTCCTGCAAGACACTCTTCAAGCGATTACGAGTATAGACATCGAGTTGATCTCCCATTACCAAATTGACTTGCTTACGAAGAGCTGTCACTCCTTCTCCATAAGTCACTTTTTGTGGAGTTGGGAAGACCTTGTACTCTTTCTTTAGATAATATGCACTCTTGCTGGCAGCTACAATACTATCTTCGCTAGCTGGTTTGCTTGCAGTGAATTGATCCGCTAGTTCAACTGTTCCATCACCTGTTTGTTCTACTTTTGGAGTTTCAGGTGTAGTTGGTTGACTTGGTTTAGCGATTTCTTTATCATTTTGTCCTCCACTCATAGCTTCAGACGGCTTCGTTTCATTCTCTGGGGTTCCAGATGCATCAGCTAGTTTAGGATTATTTGTCGAATCGGTAGAGCCAATCGCTCCTGCAGCTTCTCCATTTCCAACTGTCGAGCTGCCTTCCTTCCCAGCATTTTCTTCTGCTTTCTTCAAAACTGCTGCAAGCTCATCAGGTAACTTTTCCAGTAGCTGAGCTTGAGTTATAGTTCCCTCTTTATCTCCTACACTACCTGTTTCTGCTGCCTCTACTAGATTAACACCAAAGATACTGGCACCAATCATAACAGAAGCTACTCCAATAGCGAATTTACGAATACTGTAATGACAACGTTTATTGAAAAAATTTTTACCCATCTTTATCTTATCTCCTTTCGTCTAAACACGAAAGTAAACGATTCCATTTTTACTAGTAAAGACGGAGAGGCCTAATTGGTCCTCTCCATCTATTCGACTCATTTATCGATTCATTTTTTATCTTCTACCAATCTATACAAATAGAATGGTATTAGCCGCATAGACTAATCCTCTTTGCGTTTTGCGGTTAATAAAGCTGCTGACAAGGCCAAGGTAACACCTGCCAAGAAAATAGCTGTTTCTGACTGTTTTTCACCAGTTTCTGGCAATCTCTTGTCTTCCTTGGCAACTTGAACTGGTGTTTCTGGAGTCTGAGCTTTTTCTAACGAACTTAGTTTAAACTCTGGTTTTTCTAGTGTCGGAGCAGCTTGATCTCCTACTATGGCTAGAATTCCTGTGTATTCCGGAACTGCATTGACTGTTGCTTCTACAAAGTTAGCACCACCTTTGAATTCTGGAACTTCGTTAATTGGAGCCGACTCCTCTCCTTTACTACTTGAAATAGATGCTTTTACTCCTATTTCAATAATACGATCTTGAACCTTTCTTTCTTCAGAATGAACAAGACTTCTAGTAGTACCCAAAACTTGAATATAGTCAACTTTTTCTCCATCCTGTCCTTCAGACACGATACGACGTTGACCTTGAGCAAGTTCAGGGTTTTCACGAATAATTTCTTTAAACGGAAGCGGAGTCTTTTCAATTTCCAAACTTGGAGTTTCTGCTACTAAGTTCTTAACGCCTTCTGTCGGTGTTGTTTGGAAAGTAGACTTAAAGTGTAAACGATATTCTTTCACCAGATTGCCATCTTTGGAAACAAGACGAACAAGTGTTGGAAGATTTGTATTTCCATGATCCACAACTGTGACTACTCCATGTCCACTAGTTGTCGCATTGACTTTTGGTTTAGTTCCCATTGTTGTTAGGGTGTACTCTGTCACATTTGGATCAAAGTTTTCCAATGATTTTCCATCAATCGAAATAGTCGCTGATGGTGTTTCGACTTCTGCTCCCTTGCCTGCAGAGTAGGCTGTAAATTCGACTACTGCTAGCCCGTTAGTAGTAGACTTACGAGTCATTCGAGCACGAATAGCTGTCGCTTGAACCGGTTCAAAGTTAAATTCGATTGGTTTCCCAGCTACTAATTCTCCAGAAGTTTTGTAAGGAATTGGTGCCCAATTTTCTGCCTTGTTGAATGGATGGTCGGCATTTTCTTCATAACGAGAAATCGTACTTGGTTCTGTAAAGGCAGGGCCAATATATCTTTCTAGAACCATTTTCTCTGGGGCATCTGTTCCACTATCTTTAAAGAACTGAATGGCTACTTTTCCAATAGATTGGGAGGCAATTTGACCGTCCTTCTTAAAGAGTAGTCCGACAGAAGTTTCTTCATTTTTCGGAGTACGAGACCAGTTTGTCCAACGTCCATCTTCATTGTATTTTCCATCATTGATATAGAAAATTCTATCATGTGAAGCTGCTTGTGTATCGTTCGTTGTCGAAGCAAAGGCTTTAGAATCCGTTTCATTGTTGCTTGGATTTTCTGAAATGACTTGATTTCCTTTAGAAACAACTGTCACCTGCATTTTAGTGGTTAGATTTGTACCAATGACATGACCGGTAATTTCAAATGTTCCCTCATGCTCTGTTGCATGTTCAGGAATAGCATCCCATTTCACTGCCAGTTTATCTGTAGTCCAAGTAGTTGAAGTTGGGTAATAAACAGTGACTTCTGAAGGAAGTTGAAGAGCATCTCCAACATTCAAAATTTTAGCACTATTTTCTGCAGCAAGAGGTTGACTAGTTTCTCTCTCATCATTGCGGAAGATTCGATATTCTTTCAATACCGTACCATCTTCTGCTTTTAAGATGAGACGTGTTGCACCTTTTGGACTAGTTGCAGGCACAACTGTTACCAAACCATTATTGCTAGCTGTTGCAGTGATTTCTTTGCTAGATTGAGGAATATAGTAATCAGTCTTAGATGGATTAAAGTGTTCAAGATCCTTGCCATCTACCTTGATAGAAATCTCTGAACTTGTAGAGCTTAACACCTTGTTTCCAAGAACAGTTAGCTCTGTCAGACCAACGCCTGATGTTCCATCAGCCTTCCTCATACGAATACGAACAGCATAGGTTTCTACCTTGTCAAATGTGAAGTGATTTGTTTGAGTTGCAGATAGCTGACTTGGAGCATGTAAGTTTTCAACTGCTTTCCAATTGTCTGGATTATTAAATGGATGATTGCTATCTCGTTGCGCATGACTGACATCACTTGGTAAATCAGGAATTTCTTTACCTACATAATATTCAACTATATATTCTTTTGGAAGACCAATTGCTCCATCAGTATAGAAATCAACTGATAAATTATTAACAAAACGTTTCGTCAAGTCTCCTGAATTACCAAACAAGATAGATGCCCAGTCATTATCAGTATTTGTTCTCCAAGTAGTCCATCTATTTTTAACGTCTGTTGTCGTTCTTGATACAGTCAAGTCGTTCAAGGCATTAGCTGCGTCATCTCCTCCTGTATTGGATACAATAGCAGCTGGCAATTGAGAACCTGTCCATTGTTTAGAGATATTATTTCCAGCAACAACTTGACTAGACACTCGAACATGAGCTTTAGTTGTAAGATTGCTACCTATTAAACGACCATTGATTTCATAGACCCCTTCAGTTTGACTAAAGTTGGCTGGAACCTTATCCCAAACTACATCTTTGTAGATAGTTGTTCCATTAGAATGGTAAGCACGAACATTAGCTGGCAATTGAACTGTCTCACCCTTAGGAAGAGTAAGGCTGATTTCCTCTGCAACTTGTAAGCCTTCAACTGTCACCGTTGCTTGAGCTTCAATATCTATGCCTTCTACATGTCCTTTAAGCGTAAAGCTATGATAATGTCCCAATTCTTTTTCATCTACCTTGTCCCAAGTTACAGATACTTTGCGTGGCAAGCCCTTATCAAATTCTGCTCCAACTTCTTTAGGTAGATTCGGTTGCTGATTAATGTCTGTAGAAATAGATACAGGATGAAGTTTCACAATCTTCTTGCTGACTTTATTTTCTTTAATCACTACTTCAGTAGTTACAGATTCTGTTTTCTCTGTTTGATTATCGATTCGAGGTGTCAAGGTCACTCTTCCCTTAGTATAGAGCAACAAGTTCTGTCCATTCACCTCAAGATGCCCACCATCAGATGATTTAGCTTCTAGGTGAATATCTGAAGCTGAAAATTCTGTTTGAGAACCATCCTCATAACTACCAATGACACGATAAGTTAATACCTGATCTTCAGTAGCAGTTTCTTTTCCTTCCACAACTACTTCCAAACGTTTCAAGGCAGGAGCTTCCTTAACAAACTGAATTAGGTAAGTTTGAACCAAGTCACCCTTTTGGTCACTCAAGAAAATCGAAGCCTGATAACCATTATCAGCAGAAGCTTGCTGAACAGTTACTTGATAACCAGTAGTCTGAGCTCCAACACTTGGAATTGTTCCAGTGTAAGGAAGAGATACACGATAATAAGTCTTACCAGACTCGAAGTTCTCAAGAGCTTTATCCCCAACAGTAAGTCCTGTAATGCTACTTGTTGTTTCCTTACTGCTTGCGATAAAGGTTGCAGTTACTTCACGATCGTCATCTACCAATTTACCAGTAGCCTCCGTACGTCCACCTTCCTTGGTCAAAGCAGCAGGATCTTTCAAGGTCCAAGAAACAACATCAGTATCAATCAAACTACCATCTGTCAGAACAGCTGTGACCGTTTTATCCAAATCAGCTACAGTTGTACCAACTGGTACTGTAGCAACTTTTGGTAACCATCTATCTAAGGCAATCACTTTTACAAGTGCCTCAGCTTTGGTTTCCAAACCTTCTACACGTCCAGATACTTTTTTCTCACCTGCACTTGTAAGCAAGTCAGCTGGCACGTCCCATGTTACAGTCTTTTCCTCAACACTACCGTCGCTATAAATAGCTGTTACTGTTTGAGGCAATTCAGGATTTGTAGTCACATCAGTTGTTGCTTTTACAGGAGCAAAGGCTACAAAATGACGGTTTTCTTTCTTACCAGACACAGTTGCGACCGTTGCGCTATCAGAAGTTAAACCAGCAGAATCTGCATAAAGAGTAAATTTACCTTCTTTTTCTGTTGATTTTACAATGACAACTCCTTTACCATTGAAAGCACGTCTTTGCCATGTTCCATCTGCTTGAGCTTTGTAGCGCTCACGACTAGCTTGTTCTCCATTATCCACACCAACAATCTGTCCCTGACCATGAAGATTGAAATGAACAAGATTGTTAGCTGTCGGAACCACATTCCCATCGCCATCAACAATTTCGTAATGAATATAAGATAAATCTTTACCATCTGCAGTGATAACATGTTCTTCTTTAGTCAGACGAACCCTTGCTGGCTCCCCAGCAGTTGTCACACTATCACGCGCAATTTCGTTACCATTTTCATCTCGAGCAATCGCAGTCAGTGTACCTGGTTGGTATTTTACAAGCCACTCAAGATACAATTCACTTGGTTTAGCCCCCTCATGATATGGACGTCCATCTTCTGTCGTTTTCTTAGTAAATTCCTTTTTACCAAGCGACTCACCATTTAAGAACAATTCGACACTTGCAGCATTTGAGAAGGTACGAACTGGAACCTTTCCATCGACCAGCATCTTGCGATCCTTAAGAGTCTCTTCAGTCCAGTTCCAATGCGGTAAAATTCGGACAGTTGGCTTTTCTTTAGCACTATACCATTCACTACGGTAAAGGTAAAAATCATTCTTCGGTAAACCAGCGGTATCGATGATACCAAAGTAAGAACTTTTTACAGGTGTATTATCTTGGTTATGCCATGGAGTTGGTTCACCGATATAGTCAATTCCTGTCCAAATAAATTGTCCAGCATAGCCAGCACGATCACGGTCAAAAGTCCATGACTCAGTAGCTGTTCTTCCCCATCCAACACGGTCGTTACCATAATCAGATTGTTCATAGTGACGATTTGGACGGTTATCGTGTCCAAGGATTTGAGCAGGATTGTAATAAGAATCACGCGTTCTAGTAGCTGAAGAGGTTTCAGAACCATAAATGAGCCAGTCTGGATGCGCTCTACGAACCGCATCATAAAAACGTTCACCATAGTTCATACCGACAGCATCCATGATTTCTGCAACTTTTAAGAAATCACCTGTCGCTGCACGACTAAATTTATTTTCACCCATAGTGACATAACGTTCAGTATCAATTGCCTTAATAATAGCCTTCAGACGTTTAGCTGTCTCGATAGAACGAGGACTACCATTTGCCTCTTCCACCTCATTTCCAAGAGACCACATTACGATAGACGGATTGTTCTTATCACGTTCTACCATTGTTCTAAGATCAAAATCAGACCACTTCTCACCCTTCTTAGCTTCAGGATGAGTTGCATCTTGATCAAAGAACCGTCCATAGTCATAAGTCTTCTTGCCACCATACCAAGTATCAAAAGCTTCCTCTTGCACCAAAAGACCTAAACTAGCTGCAGCATCAAGCAACTGAGGGCTAGCTGGATTGTGGGTTGTTCGAATAGAGTTAACCCCCATATCTTTTAGGAGTTTTAATTTACGATAGGTAGCCTTATAATTTTCTTCTGCACCCAAAGCTCCATTATCATGGTGAATACTTACTCCGTGGAATTTCATGCGTTCACCATTCAGAGAGAAACCATCCTTAGCAGTCCAATTGAAATAACGGTAACCAAATGTATCTTCTGTTACATCAACTAGTTGACCTTCTTTATAAACCTTTGTTTTCAGCACATACAGTTGAGGATGATAACTTTTTGTCGTCCAAAGAGTTGGTTTATTAACTAGGATTGTTTGTCTGAAATCTGCAACTTCATTTTCTGCTAAATTCTGCGTTTCAGAGCGAACTAATTCTGATACAACCTTGCCTTCCTTAGTAAAGATTTGTTGTTCCACAAAGACTTTAGCAGCCTTCTTATCCGTATTTTTAATCTTACTTTGAACCTGTGTTTCAACATTCCCTTCTTTTTGCTCAGCAAGTTTTGGAGTAGTGATATGATTACCATTTTCGGCAACATGGACTTTATCACGATAACTAAGAGTTACATCACGATAAATCCCACTTCCTGAATACCAACGACTACTTGGTTGCTTATTGGTCACTTGAACAGTAATTGAATTTTCACTACCATCCTTGTTTAAAAATTCTGTGATATCATATGAAAAATGATTATAGCCACTTGGATAATGTCCTACAAATTTACCATTTACATAGACCTTTGAATCCATGTAAACCCCATCAAAATTAATACGAACATCCTTATTCTTGTCTACTTCATTTAATGTGAAAGTCTTACGATACCAAGCTGTTCCACCATTTAACTGACCACCTTCATTACGCGCGGGAGATTTGTGATCAAAGTCAAAATAAATACTCCAATCATGAGGAAGATTCAATTTAGACCAATCATGAACATCCACATCTTTTTTTGAAAAATCGCCTTGGGCATTTAGTTTAAAATACCAATCTTTATTAAAATCTTGTTTTCGCTCAGATAATAGCTGTTTTTCCTTTTCAACTTCAGCTTTGTTTGACTCTCCAGACAGTGCTTGCGATTTTTCAGAAGAAGGTTTGATCTCTGTGTCTGCTTTCACTTGGTTCTTTTCAGAAGTTTTTTTAGAATCCTCTTTTACTTCTGTTCCAGCTGTTACTGCAGATTCAACAGGCTTTGGATTTGCCTCTTCAGATTTCTGTTTGTCCTCAGTTTTGGTTCCTTCTTCTACTTTATTTGGAGTTTCCACTTTAGGACTAGCCAATTCATGACTACCATCGTTAGCAGGTCTAGTAGGTTCTGTATCCTTAGTCACTTTATCTTCTGTCGACTCAGCTTTGGGTTTTACAAACTCACGCCCACCATTCTCATCAGCCTTTGCGATAGCAGCTGCCACATCATCGGGAAGCTTATCTAAAGGCTGAGGTTGATGAACAGTTGTTTCTTCTGTTTGAGTATTGGATGAAGCCACCTCCTCAGCTTGTACAGCTGAAATACCAAATATACTAGCCCCAATCATTACAGATGCCGCACCTATTGCAAATTTACGAATGCTATAATGACAACGTTTATCAAAAAGTCTTTTGTTCATTAAAATCCTCATTTCTTTCTCTTGATACAAAGTAAGCGTTTGCTTTTTAAAAAATAACCTCCTTCTGAATACACAAACAAGTACCAAGTTCGATAATATATTTTATATATTGAATATATCAAAACACGCCTGAAATTGCAATCATTTTCCATCATTTTAACCTAATAAAATGGTATATAATAAAAGTTCATTCAAAAGAAATAGGTGCAATGAAAGTACCTTTCTGTTCTAGACTCTTTCCAATACAACTTTCATTCCATTAATAGCATTTTCATACTTCAAATTTATAGTTTATGGACTCATATCATTATAGACTGCGTTCATTTGCATACACTACGTAAAAAGATCCTGGGACAATAGTCCCTTATTTCCAAAAAAAGCAACGGATTTGCCGTTGCTTTTTTTGCATGGTTGCGATAGTCTTGGTAAAATAGAATTGCTTAATAAACCATTTAGAAAGGCCATCCCATGCATATTCACTATAACACAGATCAAACAACTTTACCACTAGAAATCAGTTCTTTCTTGCCACAGGACCATCTCGTCTTTACTATTGAAAAAGTGGTGAATACCTTGGAGGATTGTCACTTCCATGCCTTCTATCATGACTTTGCTCGCCCGTCTTATCACCCTAAAATGCTTGTATCTACTCTTCTATTTGCCTATTCACAAGGGATTTTCTCTGGACGAAAAATTGAAAAAATGATGATTGAAAATCTGGCTATGCAGTACCTAACAGGGCAGTTGGTTGTCAGCTATCGCACCATCAATCGTTTTCGTGTAGCTGAAGGGATGGAAGAACTCATTCGCAATCTTTTCATCGACCTCAATCTTCGTTTAAAAATGGAAGAGTTAGTGACTTTAGATTGTCTGTTTATTGACGGAACTAAGATTGAAGCCAATGCCAACAAATATAGTTTTGTGTGGAAGAAAGCAACGGACAAGTTTTCCGCCAAACTTCAAGAACAGATACAGGTCTATTTTCAAGAAGAAATCACTCCCCTTATCCATCAAGCTATCGAACTGGATACACAAGAGCCTATCTCCTCAGAGCAATTGCTTGCATTCGCTCAATGTCCTTGAAGGAGAATTGGAAAAATTTAACCAGGACATTGAGGAGACACCCGTTAAAGGGAAGGATGAACGTAAAACCCAGCGTCGTAAACTCAAGAAAGTCTTGCGTAAAGTCAAGGAGGATTTTTCAGTACATGCTGAAAAGTATGAGAAGTATCAAGAAACATTTGAAGGGCTCAACAGTTTTTTCAAAACCGATCCAGATGACACTTTTATGCGAATGAAAGAAGATTATATGAAAAATGGCCAACTCAAGGCTGCTTATAATCTTCAAATCGCTACTGAAAACCAATTTGTTCTTCACTATGATGTCTTCTCAAATCCGACAGACACCAAGACTCTTCTGCCATTCCTTGAAACCTATCCGCATGACTTGAAGACAGTTGTCGCAGATGCTGGATATGGAAGTGAAGAGAACCTCCTTCGTTTAGATGAAAAGGGGGTGAACCATCTGATTAAATATGCCATGTTTGACAAGGAACAGAAGAGAGGGTATAAACAGTCGGATAGAAACTTAGCGAATTGGCACTATGATGACAAGGAGGATAGCTACACACATCCTGATGGCTGGTGCTATCGTTTTCACCATATCAAACATCAGAAAACACAGACGGACTTTCAACAGGAAATCAAGATTTACTACGCTGATGAACCTGAATCAGCCCCTCAAAAGGGACTGTATATGAACGAACGCTATCAAAACTTGAAAGCTAAAGAATGTCAGACGCTTTTATCTCCCGAAGGTAGACAGATTTTTGCTCAACGCAAGATTGATGTGGAACCTATCTTTAGGCAGATAAAGGCTTGTTTGGGTTACAAGAGATGTAATCTGAGAGGGAAGCGTCAAGTGAGAATTGACATGGGATTGGTACTTATGGCCAATAACCTCCTCAAATACAATAAGAGAACGACTCAAAATTAAAAAGCTAGAGTTCCGCAATTGGAAAGCTCTAGCTTTTTTGGCTCTATAATATTTGTAGTGGGTAAATCCCCTATGGATATTATGGAGCCTATTTTGTTGTAGAAAAAAAGTCCCATATCATCTATAATGAAAAGCGACCAAACTATCATTAGAAAAATTCATATGGAACAATTACATTTTATCACAAAATTACTAGACATTAAAGACCCAATATCCAAATTATGGATGTTATTAATAGGGACACACATAAAGAAATCATTGCTAAATTGGACTACGATACCCCATCTTGTCCTGATTGTGGAAGTCAAATGAAGAAATATGACTTTCAAAAGACTTCTAAAATTCCTTACCTCGAAACAACTGGTATGCCTACTAGAATTCTCCTTAAAAAACGCCGTTTTAACTGCTATAAGTGCTCGAAAATAGCGGTCTCCGAGACCTCCCTCGTCAAGAAGAATCATCAAATCCCTC
>NZ_WIJO01000051.1:0-15731 GCF_009496205.1 Streptococcus mitis | reverse complement strand
GGATTTCGAAACTTTGAAAACTTCAAAAAAAGGATTTTTATTGCTCTGAACATCAAAAAAGAAAGGGCAAATTTTGTCCTTTCTCGAGCTTAGCTTTTCTTCAACCCACTACAGTTGACAAAGAGCCTTTTTTCATAGCATTATTGTACAAAAAATAGAACCTTTTAGCAACTTAATATTGGTTCTTCTACAATATATTCACACCAAAAAACCCACCCAATGGGCAGGTTCTGTATATATTATTCAGCTAGGTTATGCTTTACCTTCTGAACCGAATACGTCGATACGTTCTTCAACTGATGCTTGGATAGCTTTTACACCGTCAGCCAAGAATTTACGTGGGTCGAAGAGTTTTTTCTTGTCGTATTCTGCTTCGTTTGCTTCGTAGTCACGAGCAAATTTACGAGTTGCGTTAGCGAATGCAATTTGGCATTCAGTGTTAACGTTAACTTTCGCAACACCAAGTTTGATAGCTGCTTGGATTTGCTCATCAGGAATACCTGATCCACCGTGCAATACGATTGGGAATCCTGGAACAGCTTCAGTCAATTTTTGCAAGTGATCAAGGTGAAGACCTTTCCAGTTTTCTGGGTAAGGACCGTGGATGTTACCGATACCAGCTGCCAAGAAGTCGATACCAGTTTCAACCATTGCTTTAGCATCTTCGATTGGAGCCAATTCACCATCACCGATGATTCCGTCTTCTTCACCACCGATAGTACCAACTTCAGCTTCTACTGATACACCATTTGCATGAGCAAATTCTACAACTTTACGAGCTTTTTCAAGGTTTTCTTCAACTGGAAGGTGTGAACCATCAAACATAACTGAAGTATAACCAACTCGGATACACTCTAGTGCATCTTCGTAGTGACCGTGGTCAAGGTGGATAGCTACTGGTACAGTGATACCCATTGATTCAACAAGGTTAGCGATCAAGTTGCGAGCAACTTTGTAACCACCCATGTATTTAGCAGCACCCATTGAAGTTTGGATCAAAACTGGAGCTTTTTTAGCTTCTGCTGCACGCAAGATAGCTTGAGTCCACTCAAGGTTGTTTGTGTTAAATCCACCAACTGCATAACCGTTGTCACGAGCTGCTTGGACAAATTTTTCTGCTGAAACGATTGCCATTTTATCAGGCCTCCTGTATATTTTTATGGGTCATCCCATTTACATTGTTCATTTTATCACTTTTTGACAAAAAAATCTAGTTTTTCCCGCAGTTTCGATTGAATTTCTTCTAGCTTCATCTATGTAAGCCCTTTCTCTCCCTAGTCTTAGGTGACTTTTGGAAAAGCTATGAAGAAGGTTAAACGATTATCCTCCATCTCGAAACGATAAGCTAATTTTTCATGTTCCAATAGACTCTTGACCACAAAGAGCCCCATCCCAGACCCTTTGGCCTTGCGACTAGCATTACTAGAAAAAGACTGGGCCAGTTTTTCTTGTTCTTCAGGACTACAGCTATTCTCGATAAAGAGTTCTCCTTCTCTCTCTCCAATACGAACCAAACCACCTAGAACAGAGTACTTGATAGCATTGCTGATAAGGTTAGAAAGAATCAACTTCATAACTGATGGGTTTAGATAAGCCTGCTGATGGGTTAAACTATTGTCTATCTGGAGTTCTCTTTCCTTGGCTAGTAAAGCATAATCCTTAACTAGACTTTGCGTCATCTGGTATAGGTCAATTTGTTCCCTATCATCTCTCAATTCCTGCACAGACGAGAGGGAAAGTATCTGCAGAACATGGTGATTGAGTTCATCCACAATCCCTAAGGCAACTCCCAGATAGTGGTCTCTATCCTTATAACGACCAACATTTTCTTTCATGTTTTCGATCAAGATTTTCAAACTAGCCAGTGGTGTTTTCAATTCATGAGAAGCCCCTCGTAGGAATTCGACCTTCATCTTTTCAAGCTGGAGAATAGCTTCATTCTTGTCATGCAAGTCCGCAATGACAGTCAAAAGATGCTGGTAGAGGCTATTGATTTGTTCCTTGAGATCACCAATCTCATCCTTGGAATCCACACGCAATCGCACTTGGGCATCCAGTTCCATCATTCTACGAGTTACTCGCTTGATTTCCAAAATCGGGGCAACAATGGTCCGAGCATAGATATAGGCTACCAAAAGGGAAATCAGAAAGGATGCCAGCAAGGTATAGGGAAGAAACTGGAGACTGATTTGCTCTGCTTCCTTTTGCAAATCCATGGACGCTAAAAACTGGAGAGTCATGGTACCACCGTCCTGCGTTTTCACCTCGCGCTCCTCGATAAAAAGAGAGGTTGTCTGGCGATCTGTATCCAGAGGAAGGCTGTCCTTTACTTCTAACTTGTCCTCGGTCATCTCGCCCTTGACGGTCCCCTTGATATCACTAGTCTGAGAATACAAGTCTAAGACTTGCTCGATGCTCTGCCTATCCTTACCTTCTAGGGACTGGGCAATGGCTGTCGCTTTCTGACCAATGGTTTCCTGATGATGGCTCAGATAAGTCGAGGGAAATAGAAAATAAATAGCCAAATGAAGGCAGATAACCAGAACACTAAATATCGAGAAGGTATAGATAAATATCTTTGTAAATAAACCTGTTCGTTTCATTTTCGCTCCAATTTATAACCAACATTGCGCACAGTGAGGATGCAATCCAAGTCTAGCTTTTTCCGCAGCTCCTTGATATAAACATCAATGACACGGTCAAAGGGAACCTCATCTGTCGCTTTCCATACGGCATCAATTATCTGAGATCGGGTCAAAGCCCGTCCTTCATTTTTCACCAGATAGTCCAAAATTTCCAACTCTTTAGCATTAACAGCCACTTCTTGACCTGCTAGGCTGGCACTGTAGCTCTCAAAGTCCACCTTGGTATCCTTATAGGAGAAGACTCGTCCTGTATCGTAGTAGCGCTTAAAAATCGCGTCTACCCTCACTTTTAAGAGGGAGAGGGAGAAGGGCTTTTCCAGATAGCCATCTGCCAGAGAGGCAAAGGCGCTCAGCTTGTATTCCTCATCCTGAAAGGCGGTCAGCATCAAGACAGGGACTTGGCTGGTTTTACGAATCTCCGCTAGGACTTCTAGGCCATTGAGCTTGGGCATCTGGATATCCAGTAAAACCAAGGCTATTTCATAGCTGGAAAATTTTTCTAAGGCTTCTTGACCGTCTGCTGCCTCAATGGTTTCATAACCGCAATCCGTCAAATAGTCACTGACTCCCTCACGGATCATCTCTTCATCTTCTACAATTAAAATTTTCATAGAAAAAACGTTTCACATTCCTTTAAATTTCTTATAAATCATCTCAAGTTCATCCCGACAGAAAGAGGCCTTATCAAGATAAAATAGATAAAAATGCTACCTATATTATACCCCATTTAGGGGAGAATAGGTAGCAAGTTTGTTATTCACTATCCAGCAAGAGCTCTTTTGGTTGTTTTCTTAGGAGATTGCTTGAAGCAAGCGCCATAACGAGAACCACTAGAACCAAGGCAAGGACAAAGACGATGATAAAATCTGATGTCTGAATAGAAATATCTAGGCTCGACAAGGTCTTGCTAAAGCCATCTACCTCTGCACCACCACCAAGGTTAGAGGCTTGAGCAGCCTTGCTGGCTTGCTTGGCAACACCTGAAGTGACATTGGCAAGAACAGTATTTCCGATTGCACGCGCTGTGTAAGTAGCTAAGAAGTAAGCAGAAACAAGAGCAGGGATGGCAATCAAGATGGATTCAGTGATGAATTGACCCAAGATACTTGCCTGCTTGAGACCGATAGAGAGGAGGATTCCCACCTCCTTGCGACGGGCGTTAATCCAAAGGCTGAGCAAGAGGGCAAGGAGAAGAACTGAGAAACTCAAGCTACCCCAGAAGAGGAGATTAGCCATCTTGTACATACCAGAAATGGATTGCTCAAGAGCTGGGTAGTTAGATGAGCTCTTAACGAGTGTATAGCTCTTCCAGTTGATGCCACTGATACCATTCAACTCTTTCATAACATCATCCAAGTTCTTGTCCGCTGTTACAAAGAAGGTTGCGTCCCCATAAATAGCTGTGTCTTCTGTGTAACCATAAAGTTTTGCAGCAGTGTGAATGTCTGTGATAGCTGTATTTTCATAGAGTTCTTGTGAGTAGGTTACTGCTGACTTATTATGACCATCAAAGAGTCCCTTGATTGTCACTTCGACTGTTTCCTTGGCACCTTTTTCATTGTCTGCATCATAGACATTAGAGTCCAATTTGACCTTGTCCCCTACTTTCCAGCCGTGTTTGGCTGCCAAGTCCTTGTGCAGGAGGATCTTGTCCTTGTCGTCGTTTGTTAAGTGCTCACCTTCGACCAGCTTATAAGAACCAGAGACAAACTTGTCTTCTTTAGAGGAGTCATTGACACCTGTAATCATCAAGCTACTTCCAAAATGTTTGGCACGGTCAGGTGTCAGATTTTTCTTGGTTTCTGGCGTTTCGATGAGTTCATAGCCAGTCAAATCTCCGATAGCGTTGATGCGTTTCACATAAGACTCAATGGCCTTGTTTTCGGTGATTTTTTTGATATCTTCACCCTTGATATTCCCAGCACCACGTGGCGTTCCTTGATTGACGCGACGATTGATTTGCATGGAGAAGCTGTTGGTGATATTTTTAAAGGTCTCCTGAGAAGCCTTGGCAGTAGCTCCCTTGATCGACAAGCCAACCAAACTCAAGCTCGCCATGAGGAGAATAATCAGGAAGATGACAATCGATTTGAAAAACTTCCTTGTAACATAAGCAAATGCGTTGTGTAACATAGATTCCCTTTCTAGATTTTGTTCTATTTTATAGTTCTAACAGAAAAAGCTCATATTATTTCGTCGTATTGCGAGTTTCAGTCAGTTTCTTATCCTTCAACTCAAGTGTAATATCTGACGCTTGTGCCACTTCTTTGCTGTGAGTTACGACGATGACACATTTACCTGTTTTCTGGGCAAGTGATTTGAGCAGTTCGACAATATCTCCAGCAGTTTTAGGGTCCAGATTTCCCGTTGGTTCATCAGCAAGAATGACTGGAGCTTCTGAGACCAAACTGCGAGCAATGGCAACACGTTGCTGTTGACCCCCTGATAACTGGAGAACATTCCGCTTGATCTGACTTTCATCCAAACCAAGCTCAAGAAGTGTATCCTTACTTGCCTTTTTGTTGACCAAGCGGATATTTTCCAGTGGAGAAAGATAATCTATCAAGTTATAATTTTGAAAGACCAGGGAAATATGGTGCATGCGATGGTAAGAATAGCCCTTCTTACGAATGTCCTCTCCTTGGAAAAGTATAGAACCTTCAACAGGACTATCTAGACCAGCAAGTAGGGACAAGAGTGTGGATTTTCCTGCTCCTGACTCACCAATAATACTGTAAAATTTCCCGGGTTCAAAATTATAATTGATCTGATATAGGACTGCTTCAGCAGTGTTCTTATAACGGTAGGTAACATCTTGTAATTGTAATAAAGTCATGATTTCTCCTTCTTATACTCAATGAAAATCAAAGATTAAACTAGGAAGCTAGCCACAGGCTGTACTTGAGTACGGCAAGGCGAAGCTGACACGGTTTAAATTTGATTTTTGAAGAGTATTAACTAATAGATGATAAAATTTCTTTCGGCGATTTTCTAAATAAGAATAGGAAACAAAGAGCTACAGATAAGCAACTAATCAACAACAGAAAGACATAGGACTCTGCAAAAGATAATAAACTACTTGATAGACCACTTGTTTTGGCTAGTGTATTTTGTAAGCTTGCCTGATCTCCACTTGCTAGTAGAGTTTGGAGTAGGTAGGATGTGATTGCGTTTCCTGTAGCAAATGCTGGAAGCAAAGCTCCGAGAGATACCAAAAATACCTCTAAACAGAACTGCAGGAAAATCGAACTCTTGCCTTTTCCAAGTGCCAGAAGAATCCCCACTTCGTAGACCCGTTCTCTCAACCAGAGAGACAAAACAAGAATTAAGGCTCCTGCTCCTGCTATCAACATCCCATAAAGAAAAATGGTCAGAAAGGTTTGGAAAGTTGCAACCGAGTCTTTGATTTGTTCAAAAGCCTTGTTTTCCTTTTCAACTTGATACCCTTGATTTTCCAAGGCCAAGTTTTCCACCTGCTTCATGAGTCCGTCCATTTCCTTAGGATTTTCTACATAGAAGCGAGCTGCACTGACTTGAGGTTCACTATTACCCAAAAGGCTTTGGCTACTCTCATAATCTGTAAAGATCTGGTTTTCACTGAAATCAGAAGACAAGCCTGTGAATTTCTCCTGTTTTTTACCAGAAAAGATTCCTACAATCTCAAACTCCACTGTTTGTCCTTTGCCAGATTCTGACTGTCCAGCATCCAAGCCAATCTTGTCATGAAGCGAAAGACCGTTCTTCTTAGCCAACTCTTCGTGGATCAAGATTTTCTTGAAATCTCCTTTTTGAAGGTGTCGCCCTTCTTTTAAGTTGAAAGCCGAGCTGGTAAAGGTCACATCCTTAGATGAATCCTCAAGAGCCGTTATGCTAACCAAGTTTTTGTCTGCAGCTGATAAATCATCACGCTCCACGCTCTGCTCGCCACTCACCGCTTCCTTGTCTTTTAGTTTTGCAATCGTCTCCAGTTCAGGAGAGACATTTTCCAGCCCCTTAATCTGGCTCACGGATGATAAGTCCGACAACTTAAAAGTCTGACCATTTTCTATCTTCTTAATAGAAAAAGATGTGTTGAGTGATTTGTAAAGATTGGTTTCAACTGTTTTGTTGGACTTCATCAGAGTCAAACAGGCTGAAATTCCAGCCAATAGGACCAATAAAATCAGAAATAAAATAAAACTTCTCAGTCGTTTTCTACTGACATAAGCCCAAGCTCTTTGGATTGGATTCATTTGTCACCTCCATATTTGTAAGACTATTATAAAATCCAAATATGAAATGTTTATGAAATCCAAAAAAAGAGCAAAAATTTTTTGCTCTACGTAAATTAGATAAAAAAAGAGCTAGCCTCAGCTAACTCTTATCCTATGCGGAGAGAGGGACTTGAACCCTCACGACCTAAAGCGGTCACAGGATCCTTAGTCCTGCGCGTCTGCCAATTCCGCCATCCCCGCGTCGATTACTTTACTAGTATATCAACTTTTGGGATGCTTGTCAACACTTTTTTTCAATTTTTTTCATTTCATCAACCAAATTACTCAGAAAGTTCATTTAGATTTTCATCTACTAACTTAGCTCCAAGTGTGTTTTTGAAATGACCTAGGGCAAATTGATGATTTTCAGGCCAGATGGAAGCAACGGCTGGTTTAACAATCTCGATGTCATACCCTAGATTATAGGCATCTATAGCTGTATGCAGGACACAGATATCCGTCAAGACTCCTGTTAAGATAACTGTTGAAATTCTACGCTCTCTCAAGCGGATATCCAGGTCAGTCCCTGAAAATGCTGAGTAATGGCGTTTATCCATCCAAAAGACACGACTGTCTGAACCATGCTCTTGATAAAAGGTTCCCAAATCTCCGTATAAATTCCGTCCACTAGTCCCAATCAAATTATGAGGAGGAAATAATTTACTTTCTGGATGGAAACAATCGTTTTCTTCATGAGCATCGATGGTAAAGAAGATGTAATCTCCTCTTTCAAAAGCCAACCGAGTCACCTTGCCAATGGCATCTGAAATTGCCTGAGCTGGAGCACCTGCTGTCAATTTTCCACTATCAGCCACAAAATCTTCTGTATAATCAATCGAAATCAAAGCCTTAGTCATTAGTAATCTCTTTTCTTCACTTCTTCAAAAATATCTGAAATCAAGACCTTAAGGTAGGTTCCCTTCATTCCAAGTGAGCGACTTTCAATAATCCCAGCAGACTCAAGTTTACGAAGAGCATTAACGATCACAGAACGGGTAATACCGATACGGTCTGCAATCACTGACGCAGTCAACTGTCCCTCATTTCCGTTTAACTCCCCTAAAATTGCTGAAACAGCACGGAGTTCTGAATAAGAAAGGGTATTGACCGCCATGGTAACAGCAGTACGGCGACGGATATTTTTCTCATCCTCTTCACGTTGGAAGTTGAGAAGCTGAATCCCAACAACGGTACTGGCAATCTCAACAAGGATCAAGTCCTCATCTTCGAATTTCTTATCATTGCGCCAAATAATCAAAGAACCTAAACGAATCCCTGACACATGAATCGGTGCAATAGTCGTCAAGCCATCAGGAAAGTCGGCACGACTTTCCACAGGGAAAATACTTAAATCATGATCAACTGTCAGATTGGCTTCTGTATCGTAGATCATGTTCGCACCTTGAATGTAATCATCCGGGAAAATTTTAGTCTGGAAGAATTGCTCTACACGATCTGTATTGGTTTTGTAACGCATAAAATAGCCAAGGAGACGTCCCTTGCTATTAACGATACAGGCGTTACAGTCAATAATATCAGCCAATTGACGGGTAATCGCATTGTAGGGAAGTTCTTCCTGCAACTGCTCGTCTGAGCGCTTCAGGATAGAAGTAATTTTTCTAGTTTTTTCTAATAAATGTGCCATTTTTCACCTCGAATTTAATCGCTATCATTATAACATAAACAGCTTGAATTTTCAATTATTATCTGAAAATTGCTTATTTAATTGCAATTTGAAAAAACAAGAATATTTTTAATTAAATTGCTTCTTTTCTATTGACAAGCTCCCTATTTTTGTGTATTATAATATCACAAGAAGATAATATATCTATTTATTTATCTTTCTTTTCCATTCGGTCTCCTTATATAAAAAAGCGATTCATTTTGAACCGCTTTTTCTTATTTATCGCCCTTGTTACGAATAACAAAGCCTGTTTTCTTTTCGCTTGAAGTGTTACGTGGTTTTTTATTATCCTTACGGTAACGTTTTTCCTTATCATAACGATCATTTCCACGACTGCCTTTTTTGAAATCATCACGGCGACCACCACGACGGTTGTCTCCTCGGCGATTATCACGACGGTCATCTCCACGACGACCTCCCTTAGCGTTACCACCGAAGCCATTACCTGATGGTTTAAATGGCAGTGGTTTTTCACGTGCAATCTCCACTTCAGGAAGACTATCTGGGTCTTGAACAGTCAGACTCAAGATATACATTGCCAATTCTTCTGGAGTAAATTCGGCAGCTAGCTTACGAGCATCCTTACCAAATTTCTCAAAGTTGCCACGGATAGTTTCATCTGCAAAATCACGTTCGATTTTCTTGAGAGCTACCTGTTTTTTTGCTTGGAAGGCTTCTTCTGCACTTGCAGGTTTGAGACCTTTCATACGTTTCTTAGTCAAGTTTTCAATGATTTGGAGGTAGCCCATTTCATTTGGTGAAACGAAAGTAATAGACTGACCTGACTTACCAGCACGACCTGTACGACCGATACGGTGAACATAACTTTCAGGATCTTGTGGAATATCGTAGTTATAGACATGGGTCACACCTGAAATATCCAAGCCACGCGCTGCAACGTCTGTCGCAACCAAAACATCAAGATTGCCATTTTTAAAGTCACGAAGGACACGAAGACGTTTGTTTTGGTCTAGGTCTCCATGAATTCCTTCAGCACGGAAGCCACGGATTTTAAGACCACGAGTCAATTCATCTACACGACGTTTTGTACGACCAAATACGATAGCAAGTTCTGGTTGTTCCACATCCATGAGACGAGTCATGGTATCAAATTTTTCTTGCTCTTTAACTCGGATATAGTATTGGTCAACCAATTCTGTTGTCAATTCCTTAGCCGCAATCTTCACATGCTCAGGTTCTTTCATAAACTGAACACCGATACGTTTGATGGCATCTGGCATAGTTGCTGAGAAAAGTAAGGTTTGACGGCTTTCAGGAACACGGGAGATGATAGCTTCAATGTCTTCAAGGAAGCCCATGTTGAGCATTTCATCCGCTTCGTCAAGGATAAGAGTTTCAATATCTTGTAATTTCAAGGCCTTGCGTTTAATCAAGTCCAAAAGGCGACCAGGTGTTCCCACCACGATATGGGCACCAGATTTAAGAGCCTTAATTTGTTTTTCAATGCTTGATCCACCATATACTGAGCGGACTTTGACTCCCTTACTACGACCAAAGCGGAAGAGTTCTTCTTGACTTTGGACAGCGAGTTCACGAGTTGGAGCGATGACCAAGGCTTGGATAGTCGCTTCTTCTGTACGGATTTTTTCAAGGGTAGGCAAGCCAAAGGCTGCAGTTTTTCCTGTACCAGTCTGAGCTTGACCGATAACGTCCTTGCCTTCAAGGGCCAAGGGAATGGTTTGTTCTTGGATCGGACTGGCTTCTACAAAACCAGCTTTTTCAATCTCTGCTAGCAAATCAGCAGACAAGTTTAATTCATTAAATTTCACGTTATTCTTCTTTCTAAAGGTGGTGCGAAGCCACCCTATAGGGCTTAGTTTATACTTTTCTTTTTATGACGTATTTTCATATACTGGATATAAAATCGTGTTGCTTCTTTTCCACAAAAGAAAAGTACTGTTTTCTTTGCAACCTATCTAGTATAACACAAGAGAGAAGCAAAAGATAGCCCAATCCATCGATAAAGTCATGTAAACGATTTTTCTGAGAAAGTGAGGATGAAATTTCCACTATTTCATAAACTTTTTTAAAGCGTAGCAGAATTGTGCAAAAGTTTTTTTCTTGTGCTAGAATGAAATTCGAATAGGAGGAAGATAAATGTTAACTTATGATTTAATCGTTATCGGATTTGGTAAAGCTGGTAAAACACTAGCTGGTAAATTGGCTTCAGCTGGGAAAAAAGTTGCCCTCGTTGAACGTAGCAAAGCTATGTACGGTGGAACTTGTATCAACATCGGATGTATCCCAACTAAGACTTTGCTGGTTGCTGCTGAGAAAGACTTGTCTTTTGAAGAAGTCATTGCTACTAAAAACACTATCACTGGTCGCCTCAACGGTAAAAACTATGCGACTGTTGCTGGTACAGGCGTAGATATTTTTGATGCGGAAGCTCACTTCCTTTCAAATAAAGTCATCGAAATCCAAGCTGGTGATGAAAAGAAAGAACTGACCGCTGAAACAATCGTCATCAACACTGGTGCTGTTTCAAACGTCTTGCCAATCCCTGGACTGGCTACAAGCAAAAACGTCTTTGACTCAACAGGTATCCAAAACTTGGACAAATTACCTGAAAAACTTGGAGTCCTTGGTGGTGGAAATATCGGTCTTGAATTTGCAGGCCTTTACAACAAACTTGGAAGCAAGGTTACAGTCCTAGATGCCTTGGATACTTTCCTACCTCGTGCAGAACCTTCCATCGCAGCTCTTGCTAAACAATACATGGAAGAAGACGGTATTGAATTGCTTCAAAATATCCGTACTACTGAAATTAAAAATGACGGTGACCAAGTCCTTGTCGTAACTGAAAATGAAACTTACCGTTTCGATGCCCTTCTTTACGCAACTGGACGCAAACCAAATGTAGAACCACTTCAACTTGAAAATACAGATATTGAACTAACTGAACGTGGTGCTATTAAAGTAGATAAACATTGTCAAACAAACGTTCCTGGTGTCTTTGCAGTTGGAGATGTCAACGGTGGACTTCAATTTACTTACATTTCACTTGATGACTTCCGTGTTGTCTACAGCTACCTTGCTGGAGATGGCAGCTACACACTTGAAGACCGTCTCAATGTACCAAACACCATGTTTATCACACCTGCACTTTCACAAGTTGGTTTGACTGAAAGCCAAGCAGCTGATTTGAAACTTCCATACGCTGTTAAGGAAATCCCTGTTGCAGCAATGCCTCGTGGTCACGTAAATGGAGACCTTCGTGGAGCTTTCAAAGCTGTGGTTAATACTGAAACAAAAGAAATTCTTGGAGCAAGCATCTTCTCAGAAGGTTCTCAAGAAATCATCAACATCATCACCGTTGCTATGGACAACAAGATTCCTTACACTTACTTTACAAAACAAATCTTCACTCACCCAACCTTGGCTGAGAACTTGAATGACTTATTTGCGATTTAAGTTGAGATTTAATCGTATTGAACAGCCCTCTGAGGGCTGTTTTCATTTCTGCGAAATCTCATACTCTTCGAAAATCTCTTCAAACCACGTCAGCTTCACCTTGCCGTACTCAAGTACAGCCTGCGGCTAGCTTCCTAGTTTGCTCTTTGATTTTCATTGAGTATCAAATCTGTCTTTTCCCTCTTTTATGATATAATAGAAACATGAAATTAAAAACTACTTTGGGCCTCCTAGCTGGGCGTTCTTCCCACTTCGTTTTAAGCCGTCTTGGTCGTGGAAGTACGCTCCCAGGAAAAGTCGCCCTTCAATTTGATAAAGATATTTTACAAAACCTAGCTAAGAACTACGAGATTGTCGTGGTCACTGGAACCAATGGAAAAACCTTGACAACTGCCCTCACTGTCGGCATTTTAAAAGAGGTTTATGGTCAGGTTCTTACCAACCCAAGCGGTGCCAACATGATTACAGGGATTGCGACAACCTTCCTAACAGCCAAGTCTTCTAAAACTGGGAAAAATATTGCCGTCCTAGAAATCGACGAGGCCAGTCTATCTCGTATCTGTGACTATATCCAGCCAAGCTTATTTGTTATTACTAATATTTTCCGTGACCAGATGGACCGCTATGGTGAGATTTACACAACTTACAAGATGATTTTGGATGCTATTCGTAAAGTGCCTACTGCCACTGTTCTTCTTAATGGAGACAGTCCACTTTTCTACAAGCCAGCTATTCCAAATGCTGTACAGTATTTTGGTTTTGACTTGGAGAAAGGTCCAGCTCAGCTGGCTCATTATAATACCGAAGGAATCCTCTGTCCTGAATGCCAAGGAATCCTCAAATATGAGCATAATACTTATGCAAACTTGGGTGCCTATATCTGTGAAGGCTGTGGATGTAAACGTCCTGATTTAAACTATCGCTTGACAGACTTGGTTGAGTTAACCAACAATCGCTCTCGCTTTGTCATTGACGGACAAGAATACGGTATCCAAATCGGTGGTCTCTACAATATCTACAACGCCCTAGCTGCGGTTGCCATCGCCCGTTTCCTTGGTGCAGATTCACAACTCATCAAGCAAGGATTTGATAAGAGCCGTACTGTCTTTGGACGCCAAGAAACCTTCCATATCGGTGACAAGGAATGCACCCTCGTCTTGATTAAAAATCCAGTCGGTGCAACTCAAGCTATCGAAATGATCAAACTAGCACCTTATCCATTTAGCCTATCTGTCCTCCTTAACGCTAACTATGCAGATGGAATTGACACCAGCTGGATCTGGGATGCTGATTTTGAACAAATCACTGACATGGACATCCCTGAAATCAACGCTGGCGGTGTTCGCCATTCTGAAATCGCACGTCGTCTACGAGTAACTGGCTATCCAGCTGATAAAATTACTGAAACAAGTAGTCTGGAACAAGTTCTTAAGATCATTGAGAACCAAGACTGCAAGCATGCTTATATTCTGGCTACCTATACTGCTATGCTGGAATTCCGCGAACTGCTGGCTAGTCGTCAGATTGTTAGAAAGGAGATGAACTAATGGTTTATACTTCACTTTCCTCAAAAGCTGGCAATTACCCCTATCAGCTCAACATTGCCCACCTCTACGGAAATCTCATGAATACCTACGGGGACAATGGAAACATTCTCATGCTCAAGTATGTGGCTGAAAAGCTGGGAGCCCATGTGACGGTTGACATCGTTTCACTTCATGATGACTTTGATGAAAACCACTATGACATCGCCTTTTTCGGTGGCGGTCAAGACTTTGAACAGAGTATCATTGCAGACGACCTACCTGCTAAAAAAGAGAGCATTGACAACTACATCCAAAACGACGGTGTGGTTCTGGCTATCTGCGGTGGTTTCCAACTATTGGGTCAATATTATATTGAAGCTTCAGGGAGACGTATCGAAGGGCTAGGTATCATGGGCCACTACACCCTCAACCAGACCAATAACCGTTTTATCGGTGACATCAAGATTCACAATGAAGATTTCAATGAAACCTACTATGGATTTGAGAATCATCAGGGCCGTACCTTCCTCTCAGATGATCAAAAACCACTGGGACAGGTTGTCTATGGAAATGGAAACAACGAAGAAAAGATCGGCGAAGGGGTTCATTATAAGAATGTCTTTGGTTCCTACTTCCACGGGCCTATCCTATCTCGTAATGCCAATCTAGCTTATCGCCTAGTCACTACTGCCCTCAAGAAGAAATATGGTCAGGACATCCAACTCCCTGCCTATGAGGACATCCTCAGTCAAGAAATCGCTGAAGAATACAGCGACGTCAAAAGCAAGGCTGACTTTTCTTAAACAAAGTGAAACTATATCAAAGAACTCCGTTATCTTGTCGGAGTTTTTTTGTCTTTTCTTTTACCCTTCTCCCTTGCATTTTCTCTCTTTTTTTGCCAAAATAGAGGGGTAGAAAGAAGGTAGCATATGTCTAAATTACAACAAATCGTAACATATCTTGAATCAGAAAAACTAGACGTCGCTGTCGTATCTGACCCCGTCACAATCAATTACCTCACTGGCTTTTATAGTGATCCCCATGAACGCCAAATGTTCCTTTTTGTCCTAGCGGATCAGGAACCCCTCCTCTTTGTCCCAGCCCTTGAAGTAGAACGTGCAAGTAGCACTGTTTCCTTCCCAGTTGTGGGCTATGTGGATTCTGAAAATCCATGGCAAAAAATGAAACATGCTCTTCCACAACTTGACTTCAAACGTGTAGCTGTTGAGTTTGACAATCTCATCTTGACCAAATATCATGGCTTGAAAATAGTCTTTGAAACTGCTGAGTTTGAAAACCTCACTCCTCGTATCCAACGTATGCGCCTCATCAAATCAGCTGACGAAGTGCAAAAAATGATGGTTGCAGGTCTCTATGCGGACAAGGCTGTTAAGGTTGGTTTTGATAATATTTCTCTTGATAAGACAGAGACAGATATCATCGCTCAAATAGACTTTGCCATGAAACGTGAAGGCTATGAAATGAGCTTTGATACTATGGTCTTGACTGGTGATAATGCTGCAAATCCACACGGCATTCCGGCAGCTAATAAGGTTGAAAATGATGCTCTTCTCCTCTTTGACCTCGGTGTTCTAGTCAACGGCTATGCATCTGATATGACTCGTACGGTCGCTGTCGGCAAACCTGACCAATTCAAGAAAGACATTTACAACTTGACCCTTGAAGCCCAACAAGCTGCTCTTGACTTTATCAAACCAGGTGTGACTGCCCATGAAGTGGATCGCGCTGCCCGTGAGGTCATCGAAAAAGCTGGTTACGGTGAGTACTTCAACCACCGTCTCGGTCACGGTATCGGTATGGATGTCCACGAATTCCCATCTATCATGGAAGGAAACGACATGGTCATCGAAGAAGGCATGTGCTTCTCTGTTGAACCAGGTATCTATATCCCTGGTAAAGTCGGTGTCCGTATCGAAGACTGCGGTGTTGTTACCAAGGATGGCTTTGACCTCTTTACAAGCACCAGCAAAGACTTGCTTTATTTTGATTAATATTCTTCGAAAAACTTCCTACAATAAAACGCATAAGTATCAAGGTTTCAACACCTGATATTGTACTGACCCCAAAAAGTTAGACAATTAATTTATCCGAAGGATTTAGTTCTGTATTGTACAGGGCTAAGTCCTTTTAGTTTTACCTTAATTCGTTTGTTGTTGTAGTAATCGAT
>NZ_WIJO01000050.1:0-15734 GCF_009496205.1 Streptococcus mitis | reverse complement strand
ATATGAATCTTTCTAATGAGTTGTTTAGTCGCTTTTCATTATAGGTCATATGGAACTTTTTTTCTACAACAAAATAGGTTCCATAATATCCATAGGGGATTTACCCACTACAAATATTATAGAGCCTTTTATTGTCAGGAAAAATAAAAAATTTAGAACTTTTAGTGGGAATTACGAATAGATAGATAAGAAAGAAAAAGGAGGAGTATTTATGTATGTGATCGGTTTTTATCCGTGGTTCATTAAATTATTTTTTAAATAAAATTTAATTAATTGTACATTTTCGAATTATTTTTCGAATAAATAAGTGAGAAGAAAAGGAAGGAGATTACGCGATGTATTTACCAATCTTATTGCCATGGTTTATCAAATGGTATTTAAAATAAATGAAATTTACCTGTTCATTTTAAATCACTTCTCAAATAGATAAGTGAGAAGAAAAGGAAGGAAAAGGAATTCAGTAATTAATCTATTCTGGTTTTTAAAATGGTTTAAGAGCAAGAAGTCGTAAACTAAAAAATAGAAATAAAGGAGAAAAAAGATGACAAATTTTGACAAAATGGAACAAAACTTTGTAACTCTTACAGAAGAAGAGTTGATGAATGTAGATGGGGGAGTTTCTTGGGAGGTAGTTTCCGTGGGTATCGCGATTGGCTGGGGAATTTACCAAGTTGGTGAAGCTGCTGGTAAAACATTCTACTATATTACTCATCCATAGTTTTTGATAAATATGAGCAAGAAAGCATTTTGGATTATACTACTCGTTATTACAATTGTAGTGACTGGCATTGGTTTAGGATTGTCTGCATATAATTATTACGTTTTTGATAGACCTTTTTTCAACAGTACTACTAAAGGCCTGTTGTCTGCATTTGTTATGAGTGTATTGATGATTATTATCGGTATATTAAAAGAAAACTAATTTTTATAATTAAAATGGAGGATATATATGTCAAATTTACAAACTATTGAACAAAATTATACTACGTTAAGTGATATTGAATTGCAAGAAGTTGATGGTGGAGGAGTATTACTTGTGGTTGGTGGTGGTATTTTGGCTATCGGACTGTTAGCTTGGGGTGCGTATAATGGTTATCAGTCGGCAGCACGAGGTGGATAAAAAGAAGGTAGATCGTTTTTTAGTAAAAAGGAGTCTTCTATGAAAACATTTTTATTAGGTTTTGCTGAGGGTTATTTTACCGTATCACTCATTATCTACATCGCAACGTATTTGATGTTGAAAAGTCCAATCAATACCCTATTTTATCCAGAAATTTACCCCGTTTTATTTGGGCTCTTTTATCTAGGCTATAAGGTCAATAAAAAGCAAGTAGAGTGAGCAGCTAAGAATGACTTGTTAGTTTGCGCTGAAAATGGTTAGGGTAGAATCTAAGAATGCATCACATCGGAGTTTAAAAAAATCGTAATTTAGAACGGTGTTATCTATTCTGACTTTGAATAGAACATACCAGAGGTGGTTTAGAAATTGAAGTAATAAATAGGATGTCGTAAAGGTTACTATCAATGATTTATTTGTCCCAAGCTTGCCTAGGGTGTCAGTAAAAAATCAATTTCCTTTCATACCATATTTTTAGTAGGTAGGACGTTTGTTCTGCCTATTTTTTGTCCCAAAAAGTGCAGTTGAAGTGTTTATTTGGAGTTTTACATGTATTTTTGATAAAATAGGTGTAGAAATTAGGAGAGTTGAAGAAAAGGAATGAAGAAGGTTTTAAGATATTTTTTAGTCTTTGTTTTTCTATTTTTAATGAATATTTTCATCTTTAAGATACTTGCAACTCTGGGATTTCAGCTGACAATGAGTGAAAAGAGTTATATTGTACCACCGCTGTTTTCGATTATCGTTTTGTATATGATTGACAAAAGAATTAGGAAGAAAAAGAAATAAATATATATATTTTAGGTAGAACGCTTGTTCTGCCTATTTTTTTATCCAAAAAGTACAGTTGGGAGGGGGATAGGCGCATTTGGGGAGGAAGTCCAGTTTTTATTTGGTGTTTGGGGTAAGATAGTTGTTATCAGATGAGTTTATACTCTTCGAAAATCAAATTCAAACCACGTCAACGTCGCCTTGCCGTATATATGTGACTGACTTCGTCAGTCTTATATACAACCTCAAAACAGTGTTTTGAGCAGCCTGCGGCTAGTTTCCTAGTTTGCTCTTTGATTTTCATTGAGTATTAGGGAAAAGGAGATGAATATGAAATTTGGGAAACGTCACTATCGTCCGCAGGTGGATCAGATGGACTGCGGTGTAGCTTCATTGGCCATGATTTTTGGCTACTATGGTAGTTACTATTCTTTGGCTCACTTGCGTGAATTAGCCAAGACGACCATGGATGGGACGACGGCTTTGGGCTTGGTCAAGGTGGCAGAGGAGATTGGCTTTGAGACGCGAGCGATCAAGGCGGATATGACACTCTTTGACTTGCCAGATTTGACCTTTCCTTTTGTTGCCCATGTGCTTAAGGAAGGGAAATTGCTCCACTACTATGTGGTGACTGGGCAGGATAAGGATAGCATTCATATTGCCGATCCAGATCCTGGGGTGAAATTGACCAAACTGCCACGTGAGCGTTTTGCGGAAGAATGGACAGGAGTGACTCTGTTTATGGCACCTAGTCCAGACTACAAGCCTCATAAGGATCAAAAGAATGGTCTGCTCTCTTTTATCCCTATATTAGTGAAGCAGCGTGGCTTGATCGCTAATATCGTTTTGGCAACACTATTGGTAACCGTGATTAACATTGTGGGTTCTTATTATCTGCAGTCTATCATTGATACCTATGTGCCAGATCAGATGCGTTCGACGCTTGGGATTATTTCTATTGGGCTGGTTATCGTCTATATCCTCCAGCAAATCTTGTCTTACGCTCAGGAGTATCTCTTACTTGTTTTGGGGCAACGCTTGTCGATTGATGTGATTTTGTCCTATATCAAGCATGTTTTTCACCTGCCTATGTCCTTTTTTGCGACACGCCGAACAGGGGAAATCGTGTCTCGTTTCACGGATGCTAATAGTATCATTGATGCGCTGGCTTCGACCATTCTTTCGATTTTCCTAGATGTGTCAACGGTTGTCATTATTTCCCTTGTTTTATTTTCACAAAATACCAATCTCTTTTTCATGACTTTATTGGCACTTCCTATCTATACAGTGATTATCTTTGCCTTTATGAAGCCGTTTGAAAAGATGAATCGGGACACTATGGAAGCTAATGCGGTTCTGTCTTCTTCTATCATTGAGGACATTAATGGTATTGAGACTATCAAGTCTTTGACCAGTGAAAGTTCACGATATCAAAAGATTGACAAGGAATTTGTGGATTATCTGAAAAAATCCTTTACCTATAGTCGGGCAGAAAGTCAGCAAAAGGCTCTGAAAAAAGTTGCCCATCTCTTGCTCAATGTCGGCATTCTATGGATGGGGGCTGTTCTGGTCATGGATGGCAAGATGAGTTTAGGGCAGTTGATTACCTATAATACCTTGCTGGTTTATTTTACCAATCCTTTGGAAAATATCATCAATCTGCAAACCAAACTTCAGACAGCGCAGGTTGCCAATAATCGTTTAAATGAAGTGTATCTAGTAGCTTCGGAGTTTGAGGAGAAGAAAACGGTTGAGGATCTGAGCTTGATGAAGGGAGAGATGACCTTCAAGCAGGTTTCCTACAAGTATGGCTATGGTCGAGATGTCTTGTCGGATATCAATTTGACCATTCCCCAAGGCTCTAAGGTGGCTTTTGTGGGGATTTCAGGGTCAGGTAAGACGACCTTGGCCAAGATGATGGTTAATTTTTACGACCCAAGTCAGGGAGAGATTAGTCTGGGTGGTGTCAATCTCAATCAGATTGATAAAAAGACTCTGCGCCAGTATATTAACTATCTGCCTCAACAGCCCTATGTCTTTAACGGAACGATTTTGGAGAATCTTCTCCTTGGAGCCAAGGAAGGGACGACTCAAAAGGATATCTTACGGGCGGTCGAATTGGCAGAGATTCGGGAGGACATTGAGCGCATGCCACTGAATTACCAGACAGAATTGACTTCGGATGGGGCAGGGATCTCAGGTGGTCAACGTCAGAGAATTGCTCTGGCGCGTGCTCTCTTGACAGATGCGCCGGTCTTGATTTTGGATGAGGCAACTAGCAGTTTGGATATTTTAACAGAGAAGCGGATTGTCGATAATCTCATGGCTTTAGACAAGACCTTGATTTTCATTGCCCACCGCTTGACCATTGCTGAGCGGACAGAGAAGGTTGTTGTCTTGGATCAGGGCAAGATTGTCGAAGAAGGAAAACATGCTGATTTGCTTGCACAGGGTGGTTTTTACGCACATTTGGTGAATAGCTAGAAAGAGGAGAGAATGAAACCAGAATTTTTAGAAAGTGCGGAGTTTTATAATCGTCGTTACCATAATTTTTCCAGTCGGGTGATTGTCCCCATGTCCCTTCTGCTCGTGTTTTTACTTGGCTTTGCAATATTTGCAGAGAAGGAGATGAGTTTGTCTACTAGAGCTACTGTCGAGCCTAGTCGTATCCTTGCAAATATCCAGTCAACTAGCAATAATCGCATTCTTGTTAATCATTTGGAAGAAAATAAGCTGGTTAAAAAGGGAGAACTGTTGGTTCAATATCAAGAAGGGGCAGAGGGTGTCCAAGCGGAGGCCTATGCTAGTCAGTTGGACATGCTCAAGGATCAAAAAAAGCAATTGGAGTATTTGCAAAAGAGTCTGCAAGAAGGGGAGAACCACTTTCCAGAGGAGGATAAGTTTGGCTACCAAGCCACCTTTCGCGACTATCTCAGCCAAGCGGCTAGTCTTAGGGCTAGTACATCGCAACAAAATGAGACCATCGCGTCCCAGAATGCAGCAGCTAGTCAAACCCAAGCCGAAATCGGCAATCTCATCAGGCAAACAGAAGCTAAAATTCGCGATTACCAGACAGCTAAGTCAGCTATTGAAACAGGTGCTTCCTTGGCCAGTCAGAATCTAGCCTACTCTCTCTACCAGTCCTACAAGTCTCAGGGCGAGGAAAATCCGCAAGCTAAATCTCAGGCTGTTGCGCAGGTTGAAGCACAGCTTTCTCAGTTAGAATCTAGTCTTGCTACTTACCGTGTTCAGTATGCAGGTTCAGGTACCCAGCAAGCCTATGCGTCAGGCTTAAGCAATCAATTAGAGTCCCTTAAATCCCAACATTTGGCTAAGGTCGGTCAGGAATTGACCCTTCTAGACCAGAAAATCTTGGAGGCAGAGTCAGGTAAGAAGGTACAGGGAAATCTTTTAGACAAGGGGAAAATTACGGCGAGTGAGGATGGGGTGCTTCATCTTAATCCTGAGACCAGTGATTCTACCATGGTAGCAGAAGGTACCCTACTAGCCCAACTCTATCCGTCCTTGGAAAAAGAAGGGAAAGCCAAACTAACAGCTTATCTTAGTTCAAAGGATGTAGCAAGGATCAAGGTCGGTGATTCTGTTCGCTATACGACGACTCATGATGCCAAGAATCAACTTTTCCTAGATTCTACTATTACAAGTATTGATGCGACAGCTACTAAGACTGAAAAAGGGAATTTCTTTAAAATCGAGGCGGAGACTAATCTAACTTCGGAGCAGGCTGAAAAACTTCGATATGGGGTGGAAGGTCGCCTGCAGATGATTACGGGCAAGAAAAGTTACCTACGTTATTATTTGGATCAATTTTTGAACAAAGAGTAATGTTCGTATTTTTAGAGTTAAATGATTTTAAAACTGTGAGAAAGATACTTCTTGCAGTTTTTTCTTTATGATTTTTGAGCTTCCTCCATCTTTTATTCGGTTAAATTCTTGTAATTTTAGGTTTTTTGTGGTAGAATGTGCTCAAGTAATACGAAAGGCGAACTTTAAAATGTCAAAACAATTGATCTATTCGGGAAAAGCTAAAGATATCTATACAACAGAGGATGAAAATCTTATTATTTCAACTTACAAGGACCAGGCGACTGCTTTCAACGGTGTTAAGAAGGAGCAGATTGCGGGTAAGGGAGTGTTGAATAATCAGATTTCATCTTTTATTTTTGAGAAATTAAATGCGGCGGGTGTGGCGACTCACTTTGTGGAGAAACTTTCGGACACGGAACAACTCAATAAAAAGGTTGAGATTATTCCTCTCGAGGTCGTGCTCCGCAACTATACTGCTGGTTCTTTTTCAAAACGTTTTGGTGTGGATGAGGGAATCGCCTTGGAGACTCCGATTGTCGAATTTTACTACAAAAATGATGATTTGGATGATCCATTTATCAATGATGAGCATGTGAAATTCCTACAGATTGCCGATGATCAGCAGATTGCCTACTTGAAGGAAGAAACTCGTCGTATCAATGAACTTTTGAAGGTCTGGTTTGCTGAGATTGGGCTTAAGTTGATTGACTTTAAGCTAGAGTTCGGTTTTGACAAGGATGGCAAGATTATCTTGGCAGATGAATTTTCACCAGATAACTGCCGTTTGTGGGATGCGGATGGCAACCACATGGATAAGGATGTTTTCCGTAGAGGATTGGGAGAACTAACAGATGTTTACGAGATCGTCTGGGAAAAGTTGCAGGGGTTGAAATAATCTGTTTGCAACGGAAAACCTTCGTCTCTCAACTAAAAGGACTCAGGCTGAAAAGGTCCCCCAGACCTTTTCACTCCGTAGGGGATTAGGAGAACTAACAGACGTTTACGAAGTTGTCTGGGAGAAGTTGCAGGAATTGAAATAACAGCCTCAAGGCTGTTTAGGAATATTGCAAGAGCTGAAAAAAAGGAATAAGGATTGATGGATAAACGTATTTTTGTTGAAAAAAAGGCTGATTTTCAGGTCAAGTCAGAGAGTTTGGTTAGAGAACTCCAGCACAACTTGGGACTTTCAAGTTTGAAAAGTATTCGTATTGTGCAAGTGTATGATGTATTTGATTTGGCAGAGGACTTGTTTGCGCCTGCGGAGAAACACATCTTCTCTGAGCAGGTGACGGATCATGTCTTGGATGAAGCGGCCGTGCAGGCGGATCTTGCCAACTATGCTTTCTTTGCCATTGAAAGCCTGCCTGGGCAATTTGATCAGCGTGCGGCTTCTTCACAGGAAGCCTTGCTTTTACTGGGAAGTTCGAGTGATGTAACAGTCAACACAGCCCAACTGTACTTGGTCAATAAAGATATTGATGCGACGGAGTTAGAAGCAGTCAAAAACTACTTGCTCAATCCAGTTGATTCTCGTTTCAAGGACATCACGACAGGGGTTGCCAAGCAGGAATTTTCAGAGTCGGACAAGACCATTCCCAAATTGACTTTCTTTGAAAGCTATACAGCAGAAGACTTTGCCCGCTACAAGGCCGAGCAAGGGATGGCTATGGAAGTGGATGATTTGCTCTTTATCCAAGACTACTTCAAGTCAATCGGGCGCGTGCCGACGGAAACAGAGCTCAAAGTTTTGGACACTTACTGGTCTGACCACTGCCGTCACACAACATTCGAGACTGAGTTGAAAAACATTGATTTTTCAGCTTCTAAATTCCAAAAACAATTGCAGTCAACATATGACAAGTATATTGCCATGCGTGATGAGTTGGGGCGTTCTGAAAAACCGCAAACCTTGATGGATATGGCGACTATTTTCGGTCGTTATGAGCGTATCAATGGTCGTTTGGATGACATGGAAGTGTCAGACGAAATCAATGCTTGTTCGGTCGAGATCGAAGTGGACGTTGATGGTGTCAAGGAACCTTGGCTCCTCATGTTCAAGAATGAAACCCACAACCACCCGACAGAAATCGAACCATTTGGTGGTGCTGCAACCTGTATCGGTGGTGCCATTCGTGACCCATTGTCAGGTCGTTCATATGTCTACCAAGCCATGCGTATCTCAGGTGCTGGTGATATTACAGCGCCGATTTCGGAAACTCGCGCTGGGAAATTGCCACAACAGGTCATTTCTAAGACAGCGGCTCACGGTTATTCTTCGTATGGGAACCAGATTGGGCTTGCGACGACCTACGTTCGTGAATATTTCCACTCAGGCTTTGTAGCTAAACGCATGGAGCTAGGTGCTGTTGTCGGTGCTGCTCCTAAGGGCAATGTTGTCCGTGAAAAACCGGAAGCGGGTGATGTGATTATCTTGCTCGGTGGTAAGACTGGACGTGATGGTGTCGGGGGTGCGACGGGATCTTCTAAGGTTCAAACGGTTGAGTCTGTAGAGACTGCTGGTGCTGAGGTTCAAAAGGGAAATGCTATCGAAGAGCGCAAGATTCAGCGTCTTTTCCGCAATGGTGCTGTCACTCGTCTCATCAAGAAATCCAATGACTTTGGAGCAGGCGGAGTCTGTGTGGCTATCGGTGAATTGGCAGATGGTCTTGAAATCGACCTTAATAAAGTGCCTCTTAAATACCAAGGTTTGAATGGTACAGAAATTGCCATCTCTGAATCACAAGAACGGATGGCGGTCGTGGTTCGTCCTGAAGACGTAGATACCTTTGTTGCCGAATGTAACAAAGAAAATATTGACGCTGTTGTGGTTGCGACAGTGACTGAAAAACCAAATCTTGTCATGCACTGGAATGGTGAAACGATTGTCGACTTGGAACGCCGTTTCCTTGATACAAACGGTGTGCGTGTAGTCGTTGATGCCAAGGTTGTGGACAAGGATGTCAAACTTCCAGAAGAGCGTACAACAAGCGCTGACACACTTGAAGCAGATACCCTTGCGGTTCTGTCTGATTTGAACCATGCGAGTCAAAAAGGATTGCAAACCATCTTTGACTGTTCGGTCGGTCGCTCAACGGTTAATCACCCACTTGGTGGTCGTTACCAACTCACACCAACTGAGGCATCTGTGCAGAAATTGCCAGTTCAACACGGTGTGACTCATACTGCGTCAGTCATGGCTCAAGGATTCAACCCATATGTAGCTGAATGGTCTCCATACCACGGTGCTGCCTATGGGGTTATCGAAGCAACTGCTCGTTTGGTGGCTGCTGGTGCAGACTGGTCTAAGGCTCGTTTTTCTTACCAAGAGTATTTCGAGCGTATGGATAAACAAGCAGAGCGTTTCGGTCAGCCAGTAGCCGCCCTTCTAGGCTCTATCGAAGCACAAATCCAACTTGGCTTGCCATCTATCGGTGGTAAGGACTCCATGTCTGGGACCTTTGAAGAATTGACCGTACCACCAACCTTGGTAGCCTTTGGAGTGACGACGGCAGATAGCCGGAAGGTACTCTCTCCTGAGTTCAAAGCTGCTGGTGAAAACATCTACTACATCCCAGGTCAAGCCCTCTCTGCAGAGATTGATTTTGACTTGATTAAGTCTAACTTTGCTCAATTTGAAGCCATCCAAGCTGATCACAAAGTAACATCTGCATCAGCTGTTAAATACGGCGGTGTCCTTGAAAGCTTGGCTCTTGCTACCTTTGGGAACCATATCGGTGCAGAGGTGACCTTGCCTGAACTTGAAACAGCTTTGACAGCACAATTAGGCGGATTTGTCTTCACTTCTCCTGAAGAAATCGCTGGAGTAGAGAAGATTGGACAAACAAGCGCAGACTTTACACTCCTTGTCAACGGTGTGAAGCTAGATGGACACAAACTTGACAGTGCCTTCCAAGGCAAACTGGAAGAAGTTTACCCAACAGAATTTGCTCAAGCGAAAGAATTGGCTGAAGTGCCAGCTGTCGCTTCTAGCAAAGTCATCAAATCAAAAGAAACCATTGAAAAACCTGTGGTTTACATCCCAGTCTTCCCAGGAACTAACTCAGAATATGACTCATCTAAGGCCTTTGAGAAAGAAGGTGCAGAGGTCAACTTGGTGCCATTTGTGACCTTGAATGAAGATGCTATTGTCAAGTCAGTCGAAACTATGGTTGACAACATCGGCAAGGCTAACATTCTCTTCTTTGCCGGTGGATTCTCAGCTGCGGATGAACCAGATGGTTCAGCCAAGTTCATTGTCAATATTCTGCTCAATGAAAAAGTCCGTGTAGCTATTGATAGCTTTATCGCCCGTGGTGGCTTGATTATTGGTATCTGTAATGGATTCCAGGCTTTGGTCAAATCAGGCCTCCTACCATACGGGAACTTCGAAGATGCTACTAGTACTAGCCCAACCCTCTTCTACAATGATGCCAACCAGCACGTAGCCAAGATGGTGGAAACTCGTATTGCCAATACCAACTCACCATGGTTGGCTGGCGTGCAGGTGGGTGATATCCACGCTATTCCTGTTTCGCACGGTGAAGGGAAGTTTGTCGTGACGGCTGAGGAATTTGCAGAGCTCCGTGACAATGGACAAATTTTCAGCCAATACGTTGACTTTGACGGAAAACCAAGCATGGACTCTAAGTACAATCCTAATGGTTCTGTAAATGCCATCGAAGGAATTACCAGCAAGAATGGTCAAATCATCGGTAAGATGGGACACTCAGAACGTTATGAAGACGGTCTTTTCCAAAACATCCCAGGAAATAAAGACCAACACCTATTCGCGTCAGCGGTGCGTTATTTCACAGGGAAATAAAAGGTATATAAAATGACATACGAAGTAAAATCTCTTAATGAAGAATGTGGTGTTTTCGGTATCTGGGGACATCCAGATGCTGCTAAATTGACCTATTTTGGTCTCCACAGTCTTCAGCACCGTGGTCAGGAGGGGGCAGGAATCCTCTCTAATGACCAAGGACAATTGAAGCGCCATCGTGACATGGGCCTTTTATCAGAAGTATTCAGAAATCCTGCTAATTTGGATAAATTGACAGGAACTGGTGCGATTGGGCATGTTCGTTACGCGACTGCTGGCGAAGCTTCTGTAGATAACATCCAGCCCTTCCTCTTCCGTTTTCATGATATGCAGTTTGGACTTGCTCACAACGGAAACTTGACCAATGCTGCCTCTCTCAAGAAAGAATTGGAGGAAAGAGGAGCGATTTTCAGCGCGACTTCGGACTCGGAAATCTTGGCTCACCTCATTCGTCGCAGTCACAATCCGAACTTGATGGGCAAAATCAAGGAGGCGCTCAGCCTAGTTAAAGGTGGTTTTGCCTATATTCTGCTGTTTGAGGACAAGTTGATTGCTGCTCTTGATCCTAATGGTTTCCGACCGCTTTCGATCGGGAAAATGGGCAACGGAGCGGTGGTGGTGTCCTCTGAAACTTGCGCTTTTGAAGTCATTGGTGCTGAGTGGATTCGTGATTTGAAGCCAGGTGAGATTGTGATCATTGATGACAAGGGCATCCAGTATGACAGCTATACAGATGATACCCAGTTGGCGATTTGTTCAATGGAGTATATCTACTTTGCTCGTCCTGATTCTAATATCCACGGTGTCAATGTTCATACAGCTCGTAAGCGTATGGGAGCGCAATTAGCGCGTGAATTTAAGCATGAGGCAGATATCGTGGTCGGTGTGCCCAATTCTTCCCTCAGCGCGGCTATGGGATTTGCAGAAGAATCTGGTCTGCCAAATGAAATGGGTCTGATCAAGAACCAATACACACAACGCACCTTTATCCAACCGACTCAAGAATTGCGGGAGCAAGGGGTGCGGATGAAACTCTCTGCTGTTTCGGGTGTTGTTAAAGGCAAGCGTGTGGTTATGATTGATGACTCTATTGTACGTGGAACAACCTCTCGTCGTATCGTTCAGCTTTTGAAAGAAGCAGGTGCTACTGAGGTTCACGTTGCTATCGGTAGTCCAGCGCTAGCTTATCCGTGCTTCTACGGGATTGATATCCAGACCCGTCAGGAACTGATTGCGGCTAATCATACGGTCGAAGAAACTCGCCAAATCATTGGAGCCGACAGTCTGACCTATCTTTCTGTTGAGGGATTGATTGATTCGATTGGTATTGAAACAGACGCACCAAATGGTGGTCTCTGTGTCGCTTACTTTGACGGTGACTACCCAACACCTCTCTACGACTATGAAGAAGACTATCGTCGGAGTTTGGAAGAGAAGACTAGTTTTTACAAGTAGGCGTCAGATTCTCCATTAAAGAAAAGAAATAAATAAGTGACAAATAAAAATGCTTATGCCTCACGTCTCACTACTGACGAAAAGCTAAAGCATTTGTCAGTAGACGCTTTCTCCTATGGGACCAAAGCTAGAGACCTGACTAGTATTTTTAGATAAAATAATTGTTTATCTAAAAATACGTCGCAGTCTTTCTCAAAAAAAGAAAAGGATTAAAAAATGACAAATAAGAATGCGTACGCTCAATCGGGTGTAGACGTTGAAGCGGGTTATGAAGTTGTTGAACGGATTAAAAAGCACGTGGCTCGTACGGAGCGTGCAGGTGTCATGGGAGCTCTTGGTGGTTTTGGTGGCATGTTTGACCTTTCAAAAACAGGGGTTAAAGAACCCGTCTTGATTTCAGGGACTGACGGTGTTGGAACCAAGCTCATGCTGGCAATTAAGTACGACAAGCACGATACCATCGGTCAGGACTGTGTGGCCATGTGTGTCAACGACATCATCGCTGCAGGTGCGGAGCCCCTCTATTTTCTTGACTATGTCGCAACTGGTAAGAATGAACCAGCCAAGCTAGAACAAGTAGTCGCTGGTGTTGCAGAAGGTTGTGTGCAGGCAGGTGCTGCTCTTATCGGTGGGGAAACAGCTGAAATGCCTGGTATGTACGGCGCAGATGATTACGATCTAGCTGGTTTTGCAGTCGGCGTGGCTGAAAAATCTCAAATCATTGATGGTACAAAAGTAGCTGAAGGCGATGTCCTTCTCGGACTTGCTTCAAGTGGTATTCACTCAAATGGTTACTCACTCGTTCGTCGTGTCTTTGCGGACTATACAGGTGAGGAAGTCTTGCCAGAATTGGAAGGCAAGAAACTCAAGGACGTTCTTCTTGAGCCAACACGTATCTATGTCAAGGCTGTTTTGCCCCTCATCAAGGAAGAGTTGGTCAACGGCATTGCCCACATCACTGGTGGAGGCTTTATCGAAAATGTCCCTCGTATGTTTGCGACTGACCTGGCTGCTGAGATTGAGGAAAGCAAGGTACCAGTTTTACCGATTTTCAAAGCCCTTGAAAAATACGGTCAAATCAAACACGAAGAAATGTTTGAAATCTTCAATATGGGTGTGGGACTCATGTTGGCAGTTAGCCCTGAAAATGTAGGTCGTGTCAAAGAATTGCTGGATGAACCAGTCTATGAAATTGGTCGCATCGTCAAGAAAGAAAACGAAAGTGTCATCATCAAATGAAAAAAATAGCGGTTTTTGCCTCTGGTAATGGCTCAAATTTTCAGGTGATTGCCGAAGAATTTCCAGTGGAGTTTGTTTTTTCAGACCATCGTGACGCCTATGTGCTCGAGCGTGCAGACAAGCTTGGCACTTTGTCCTATGCTTTTGAACTCAAGGAGTTTGAGAGCAAGGCAGACTACGAAGCAGCCCTTGTCGAACTCTTGGAAGAACACCAGATTGACTTGATTTGCCTAGCAGGCTACATGAAAATCGTAGGGCCAACCTTATTGGCGGCTTATGAAGGTCGGATTGTCAACATTCATCCAGCCTACCTGCCCGAATTTCCAGGAGCTCATGGAATTGAGGATGCTTGGAATGCTGGCGTTGCTGAGAGCGGCGTGACCATTCACTGGGTGGATTCTGGTGTGGATACAGGTAAGGTTATCAAGCAAGTACGTGTGCCAAGGCTGGCTGATGATACCATCGAAAGCTTTGAAACTCGCATTCATGAGGCAGAGTACAAGTTGTATCCGGAAGTTATTAGAGAATTGTTGGACAAATAAATGAAAAAATGGTTGGAAACATTTGCTTTGATTAGCTTGGTAATCGTTCTACGTTTACTGGTAAATTTCTTCTTCCCAGAGTTTCCCTATTGGGGGAGATTTTTACTGACAGTGATTTTAGGAGTCTTGGTAATCGTCTCCCTATACTTTATGAAAAGAAAATTGCCTAAGTAGAGAGTTTGAAAATGAAAGGAAGTAACATGACTAAACGCGCCTTAATCAGCGTCTCAGACAAAGCGGGCATTGTTGAATTTGCCCAAGAACTTAAAAAACTTGGTTGGGAGATTATCTCGACAGGTGGAACCAAGGTTGCCCTTGATAATGCTGGAGTAGATACTATTGCGATTGATGATGTGACCGGTTTTCCAGAGATGATGGACGGTCGTGTTAAGACCCTTCATCCAAATATACACGGTGGACTCCTCGCTCGTCGGGATTTGGCTAGTCACCTGGAAGCGGCCAAAGACAATCAAATCGAGCTCATTGACCTTGTAGTGGTCAATCTCTATCCCTTTAAAGAAACGATTCTTAAACCAGACGTAACTTACGCTGATGCAGTTGAAAACATCGATATCGGTGGGCCATCTATGCTTCGCTCGGCAGCGAAGAATCATGCCAGCGTAACAGTTGTTGTAGACCCAGAGGATTATGCTGTGATTCTTGACGAGTTGTCAGCCAATGGTGAAACTACTTACGAAACTCGTCAACGTCTGGCAGCCAAGGTTTTCCGTCACACAGCAGCTTATGATGCCTTGATTGCAGAGTACTTCACAGCTCAAGTGGGTGAAGTAAAACCTGAAAAACTGACCTTGACCTATGACCTCAAGCAAGCCATGCGTTACGGTGAAAACCCTCAGCAGGACGCGGACTTTTACCAGAAAGCCTTGCCGACTGATTACTCCATTGCTTCAGCCAAACAGCTCAACGGTAAGGAATTGTCCTTTAACAATATCCGTGATGCTGACGCTGCCATTCGTATTATTCGCGATTTCAAAGACCTTCCAACAGTTGTAGCTCTCAAACACATGAATCCATGCGGTATCGGTCAAGCTGATGATATCGGAACTGCATGGGACTACGCTTATGAGTCTGACCCAGTGTCTATCTTCGGTGGAATCGTCGTTCTTAACCGTGAGGTGGATGCTGCGACTGCTGAGAAGATGCACGGAGTTTTCCTTGAAATCATCATCGCACCAAGCTATACGGATGAAGCGCTAGCCATTTTGACCAACAAAAAGAAAAACTTGCGCATCCTTGCCTTGCCATTTGATGCTCAAGAGGCTAGTGAAGTGGAAGCAGAGTACACAGGTGTGGTTGGTGGTCTCCTTGTTCAAAACCAAGACGTGGTCAAGGAAAGCCCGGCTGACTGGCAAGTGGTGACCAAACGCCAACCAACGGAGACAGAGGCGACTGCCCTTGAGTTTGCATGGAAGGCTATCAAGTATGTCAAATCAAACGGCATCATCGTGACAAACGACCACATGACACTTGGTGTTGGCCCAGGTCAAACCAACCGTGTGGCTTCAGTCCGTATCGCCATCGAACAAGCTAAAGACCGCCTTGACGGCGCTGTTCTTGCTTCTGATGCCTTCTTCCCATTTGCGGATAACGTGGAAGAAATTGCCAAAGCAGGAATTAAGGCCATCATCCAGCCTGGAGGCTCAGTCCGTGACCAAGAGTCTATCGAAGCTGCGGATAAATACGGCTTGACTATGGTCTTCACAGGTGTGAGACATTTTAGACATTAATTTTTGAAATAATGGAGTGTGGTTGGGAAAAAAGTCCATGAAATCAGAAAAACGCATAGTATCAGGTGTTGAAAAAACTTGAAACTGTACTGACCCCAAAAAGTTAGACAATTAATTTATCCGAAGGATTTAGTTCTGTATTGTACAGGGCTAAGTCCTTTTAGTTTTACCTTAATTCGTTTATTGTTGTAGTAATCAATATAGTCTACAAT
>NZ_WIJO01000004.1:0-63612 GCF_009496205.1 Streptococcus mitis | reverse complement strand
TCATCCAACAGGATAGTCGTAAACTTAGCGATAAACGTTTTTATCGTCCTACTTTTCGCATGCACTTGACCAATAAAGAGATTCTAGACAAGCTTTTGAACTATTCAGAAGACTTGAAACACCACTACCATCTCTATCAACTCTTGCTGTTTCACTTTCAGGACAAGAAGCCTGACAAATTTTTCGGACTCATTGAAGACAATCTGCAGCAGGTTCATCCTCTTTTTCAGACTGTCTTTAAAACATTCCTCAAAGATAAAGAGAAGATTGTCAATGCCCTTCAACTACCCTATTCAAACGCCAAATTAGAAGCGACCAATAATCTCATCAAACTTATCAAGCGCAATGCCTTTGGATTTCGAAACTTTGAAAACTTCAAAAAAAGGATTTTTATTGCTCTGAACATCAAAAAAGAAAGGGCAAATTTTGTCCTTTCTCGAGCTTAGCTTTTCTTCAACCCACTACAGTTGACAAAGAGCCAAAAAAGAAAGGGCAAATTTTGTCCTTTCTCGAGCTTAGCTTTTCTTCAACCCACTACAGTTGACAAAGAGCCAAAAAAGAAAGGACGAAATTTGTCCTTTCTCGAGCTTAGCTTTTCTTCAACCCACTACAGTTGACAAAGAGCCTAAAAAAGAAGATGACGAATCATCTTCTCAAAAACTATGAGTTTTTAGTCTTCTTTTTTCTTGCGAGAAAGAAGTCCAAATCCACCTAGGGCTCCAAGAAGTCCAAGCGCTGCAAGACTAGCGTTAGCTTCTGTACCTGTGTTAGGCAATTCTTTTTGACCATCAACATATTTAGGTGTTGCTGGTTTAGCAGCTGTGTCAGTTGCTACTGTTGCATCTGCTTGAGCTGGTGCCGCTGGTTGAGTTTGATTTGGTGCTGCTGACTGTCCTGGTTCCGTAGGAGTTACAGGTTGATCAGGAGCAGTTGGTCTTGACGGAACATTTTGTGGAGTAGGAGTTGGTCTGTAGTTGTTACCACCATTTCCACCGCCATTGTTTGGTTGTGAGTCAGAACCACGTTTTGGAGTTACTGTTACTGGTACTTCTAACTCAACGATTTCTCCTGTTGGTAATTTCACCTTAACCTTAACTCCTGATTTTTTCCCAGCTGTTTCTGTTGTTGGAATTACCCAGTTATCTTCGATGATTTCCCATCCTTCTTCTTTAGGAAGTTCGATATGTTTCTTAACATCATCTTTAGTAATAGGTGTTCCGACTTCTACTTCGATTGGAGTTACTTTTGGTGTTACGATTACTGGTACTTTTACTGTAACTGTTTTTCCATTTGGTAATTTCACTTCTACTGGCACCGTTGGTTTTTCACCTGGTGTTGTTGTCGCTGGAATTTCTCCAACATTTGTAATTTCCCAATCTTTTGGTAGGTCAACATGTTTCTTAACATCTTCTGCTGTGACTGGAGTTCCAACTTCCACTACCACTGGAGTTACTTTTGGTGTTACGATTACTGGCACTTTAACTTCTTTAGTAGCAATAATGTTTCCATCTTTATCTTTATACTCAACTGTTACAGTTACAGAGTCTTTTTCACCGGCTGTTTCTGTTCCTGGAGTTGTTAATGGAGTTTCTTTAACTGTTACTGTTACACCTTCTGGTAATCCTTTGGTATTTTCAGCTGATTCTTTTACTTTATCAGCAACAGCTTTTTCAAGTGTACCTTTATCAGTATCTTTCGGTACAACGACACCTTTTGGAGAAACTTTTGGCAATACTGTTACTGGTACTGTTACAACTTCTTCTCCACCATCTTTATAAGTAACTTTCGCTGTTACTTTAACATCTTTAGCTCCAACTTTACCTTCTGTTGTTGGAATAGCTTTGTTGATATCTTCATCAGTGACAGGTGTTTTAGTTCCATCTGTATCAGGAGTGATTGCTTTGTTTACATCATCAGCTTTTGGTTTGTCACCTTCTACAACGTAGACTGGTTTAATATCTGAACCTTTAACATTTACTTTTACTGGGATTGTAGTTGTGTAGTCTTTTCCATCTACTGTGTATGTTACTGGTACTTCTACTGTTGTTACTCCAGTTCCTTTGTTAGCTGTTACTTTTTCTTCAATAGCTTTTGTTATATCACCAACAGTTACTGTTGCACCTTTTGGTAATTTATCTGTAAAGTCTTTTGCTTTAATTGCTTCATCAGCTTTAGCTTTTGCTAATTCTTTCAGTTTGTCTGGAGTTGTTCCTTTAGTTACTGTTACGTCTGCTTTAGCTACTGGTAATACTGTAACTGGTACTTTTACTTTCTCAGGTTCTTTCATTCCTGGATAAGTTACTGGGACTTCTACTGTTACATCTGTAGCTCCAGCTTTTCCAGCTGTTTCTGGTAATGTTGTTGGTTCTCCAACTGTTCCACCTTGTCCTGGTGTTACAGATTCTTTAACTTTATCTTTTTCAGGCGTTGTTCCTTCAAACACAACTACTGATTTTGGTGTTGATCCTACTACTGTTACTGGTACTTCTACTTCTTTTGTTCCAATAACGTTTCCTTTATCATCAGTATATTCAACAACAACTGTCGCAGGTTTTGGTTTTCCTGTTTCAGTTACTTCAGCTGTTGTTGGTGTAGTTCCTGCTTTCACTTCTTTAACTTTTACAGTTACACCTTCAGGAAGTTTATCTTTTGGTAATGCAGCTACTACTTCTTCAGCTTTAGCTTTAACTGCAGCTTCTAAGTTTTCGCTTCCTTTAAGAACTGTTAATCCTTCAGGTTTCACTAATGGTAATACTTTAACTACTGCAGGTACTTCTACAAGTTTGTCTTCGCCATCTTTAGCTACTACTGTTACTTTCTTATCTCCTGGTGTTGTTGTATCTACTTCACCATCTTTATAAGTAAATTTAGTTCCTTCTGGATATTGGTCAGGATCGATACTTTCATCAGCTGATGGTTGTGATTTTGCAGGGTCTTCAAACACATATTGTGTCTTAGGATCTACTACCATTACTTTAGCTGGTACTTCTACAATTGTTTTTCCATCTAATTTAGCTACAACTGTTACTTCTTTTTCACCTGCTGTTGTTGTATCAACTGGTTCTTTATATTCAAATTCAGTTCCTGTTGGATATTCATCTGGAGTAATGCTTGCTTTAACATCCGGTTGTGGTTTCTTAGGATCTGCAACAACAAATTGTGGTTTGCTATCTACTACACGTACTGTTGCTGGTACTTCTACTAGTACTTTATCCCCTTGTTTAACAACTACTGTTACTTTCTTATCTCCAGGTGCTGTTGTATCTACTTCTTCTTTGTATTCATATGTTGCGTCATCTGGATAGTCTGAAGTATCAATATTATCTTCTGGAGAAGGTTGTTTCTTATCCTCACTTACTGCTACTAATTGTGGGTATCCCTTAACAACTTTCACTGGTACATTAACAGTTTCTTCACGTTTATTATCACCTGAACCGTATGTTACTGTTACTGGTACAGTTAATGTATCATCTCCAACTTTTCCTTTTGTTTCTGGAATCTTAGTTTCATCTACAGTTTTGTCATTTCCTTCTGTAGTAACCGCATCTTTAAGTTTTCCTGCTGTTGGTTTATCACCTTCTACAACATAAACAGGAGTTGGTGTTGAAACTTTCGGAGTTAATTTGATTGTAAAGTTTTGATCTTTATCTGAATCAGAATCAAATGTTGGATCTTGATCAAATGGATTTTCTTTAACTGTGTAACCCATTGATCTTAACACATCAAGACGAGCTTGTATTTTGTCTTCTGGAATTTTTGTTCCTGCTTTACCTGAAAGATCAGTAATATTGAATTTCTCATCTAATGGTGTTTCTTTACCATCTTTATCTACAGAAACGAATTTCACTGTAGCTTTTTGAATTCCAGGTGCATATTGAATTGGAGTTTTACCGAATTTATCAGTTGGGTCAAAGTTGTCTGGAACTTTGTATCCTTTAGATGGATCTGCAGGATCAACTGGTGTTAATTCTACTCCATTATATGTTGGAACATACCCTTCTACATAAGGAATTGTTACTTTACTAAAATCACCAGGTTTTGTTGGGTCATTTGGATTGTTTGGATATTTAATTTTTTCTGGTGCATTCGTTGGTTTTTTACCTTCTGGATACTCAGGTGTAAATGATCCAATTTCTTTATAAAGAACTTTTGTCACTTCTGGAGTAACAGTTCCATCTTGTGCAGGAACTGGAGCTTCTTTTTCAGCCACTGTTTTATCTGCTTCTTTTACTAATAAGTAATTTTCTACAACTGGTGAATCAACTGCGTTGAATTTACCTTTTGTTCCATCAGCTGTCGCATCTGTTAATTTATCAGCTTCATTGTAAACTTGCCAATCAGAGTAAGTTACATCTCCTGTTTGTGGGTTTACAGTTGCTGTACGTTTATAAGTTACTTTTTGTACTTTTTCAGCATATAAAGGAGTTGCATCATCTTTGTTTGCATCTTCTTCTTTTAGATACTTAATTGTACGTGTTACTTCTTTAACTAAATCTTCACGAGTAACTCCTGCTGGATATTTACCAAGATTTTCGTCTCCTTCTTTTACAGGTGTATCTGCTGTTTTTGGAGATACTGGAGCTGTTGTACTTGGATTTGTTGGATCAGTTGTTACTGTTGGATCTACTGTAATTAAGTCTAATACGTGAACAGTTACTTCTGCTTCAGTAGATTTCTTACCTTCACTATCCGTTGATTGTACTTTCACAGTGTAATCACCAACTGTAGTTGTATCTAATCCGCCGTCATTACTTACAGCAATCGTCGGTTTAGTAGTTTCATCCCCATCACGATCATCTTCTAAGTCAGTTGCTGTTGGTTTTGCTACTTCAACAACTTTATCAGCATTCCATTTGTCAGCTGCTTTAGTTTTATAAACATAAATATCTTTCTTAGCTTCTACTTTTGGAGCTTCGTTGACAATGTTTGCATAACTTGGTTCAGAAACGTTTCCTACTGGTGAAACTGAAGTTGCAGCAATCTTCTCATTACCTTCATGTGTATGAAGACTAACATCTTTAAGACTTACTTTTAATTTACCTTCAGGAGTTGTTTCTACTTTAGTATCTCCTTGATACCAACCATCATCTTTTTTCTCTAATTCGATAATGTCATTATTTGGTAATGTGATTTTGATTTTCTTACCAATTTCATTTTCAATTTGTAAAGCTTTTTTAATTTCAGCTATTCTTTTAGCTGTTTCTTCATCTGATAGAGTAACTCCATTATTATCAGCTACTTTTTTAAGATTAGCTTTAATTTCGTCATCTGACGGAGTTAATGAACCTGGTGCGTCACCTGTATTTACTAATAAGTATTTTTCTTGATTTTTCGCATCAGAATCTCCTACAATACTATCTGTGTGGACTTCTTCAACTGTAGCTGATTTAGGTTTACGAGCATCAATATAGATTGTTCTATTATAGTAGTAATCTGGATTATCAGTCCATCTTAACCCATTAGCTTTATAGTTTCCATCATAAGCGTAAGGTCCTTTATCTCCAGTCCATAACCATGGGTAAATTCTATTTCCTTCAGCATCTTGAGTACCCATTCCACCTGTTCCTGTAACTTTAAATGTAGCATCTCCTACATAATCATCTTCAGTTGTAAATGGAATTGAGAATTTTTTTGATGTTTCTCCTGCAGCTTTTAGATTGTTTTTACCATATTGAACTGCATTTACATCCATACTTAATGTATTAGTCGCTTCATCATAACGAACATTTGTTAAGTATCCTTGATCAGTCCAAATAGATTCACCATTTGCTTTAGATAGATCTAATTTTTTGTAATTTGTAGTATCAACTGTACCTAATTTAACACCTTTTGGAATTTGTACTTTAATGTTAAATGTACCACCGTAAGGGAATGTATTTTCAACACCACCAACGTTTTTCAATTCAAGGTTTAATTTACCTTCTTGAGAACGTTTATATAATTTATCTTTTGTAAATCCGTACTCTCCACTCTTACCTTCACTAGTAACATTTGTAGTTAATTGCATACCAGGACCAGTAGCAATTCCTACACCACCGATAATGAATCCATCTTGAACACCTTTAAAATCACCATCATCTTTTGCTTTGATGGTAACTTTAACTTTACTTGTTCCTTCTGGAACATGATAAATTCTTGCAATATTATTCCAACTATCAGAAGGTGTTCCTTCATTTGATCCTGCTGGTCTTCCTGTAGCTTCCGTTGGAGTGCTTCCATCTCTCATTGGAATAGAAGCAATTTTCTTACCTGTGTAAGCATCTGTAATTTCTACACTTAATTCTTCACCTTGACTTGAAAGTGCAGCTTTACCATATGCTCCATTGTAAACCATATTGAAGAATAATTCAGAATTAGGGTTTACATCATATTCTTTAGATAAAGTAACACCTTTACTTCCTAATTCAAGATAGTAATCTCTATCTTTAACATTTCCTCTATCGTCATTTTTCATTCCATCTAGAGTAATCGCACCACCTAAGAACTTACCATCTGCATTTGGTTGGTTTTGAGTAGCAGTTGAAGCATCATGTTTACCATTGTCATCATAAGCTTTCGCTGGTTTTGGCGCTTCTGTTCGATCACCAGCAACAGTATAATCTGTTGGTGCTTCTGGCTTAACAGCATTTACATAGTCTTTTGCTCCGCCAATTTTCCAACCGTTTAATGCACCTGCTTCAGCTTCTGCTGCAGTGATTTTTTTAGTCTTCCAATTGTAAGTTACTTTACCGTAATGTTTTTCACTTTGAAGATTATTTACTTGATCTTCAATCGTTTTACTTTTTGATTCTACTGCAGGACCTGAGAAATCAACTGCACCAAATCCGTTACTCATGCTTTCAAAAACACCGTTTGCTGGGTTATTACCATAACCAGCTCTGTTATTATTAATTGGAGCTCCCCAGTTTTCGGCATTATTTAGATAGTAATTCAGTCTATCTTTTTCTTGTTTTGCTTCTGTTAGTGCTGCTTGAAGTTCTTGTTCTGTAGCATCGGCTTTGGCTGCTGCTGTTGTCGCTTTTGTTTTTTCTTCTTCAGCTTTTGCTACAATAGCACGTAAAACATCTAGTTTTTCTTTGTTTGTTTTACCTTCACCTAAAGCTTCTTCTTTTGTAATTTCTACTTTTACTTTATCGATCGCAGCTTTTAATTCAGCATTTACAGTATTAATATCATTTTTATATCCTGTCGCTGGTGCTGCATCTCTGAATCCACTTTCACCATGTCCTGGAATAGCTTTTCCATTACGTGAATCTTGATTTTTATTTTCTTTTTCTTCCTTCTTGTCTGCAGATGCTTTTGGCATACTTTCAAGAACAAAAGCTCTGTTTTTCAATGAACTTGTTGAAAAATCAACTTCTTTTTGTGTCGCTTTATCGTTTGACAAAAGGGCTTGAGCCTTAGCAAGTTCTGCTTTTGCTACTTCAATGGCTGAGGCAGTTTTTTCAGTTAGACCTGCTTTCTCAAGAGCTGCTTCCATACGAGCAATAGCTGCTTCCAATTTGCTTGTGTCAGCCTTTGAAGCTGGTGCTAGAGCTTCTTCGGCTTTTGGTGTTTCAGTCGGTGCTGTTGGTTGCGTTGCTGCAGGCGCTGGTGTTGATGGTTGCTCAGCTGTTGGTGTAGCAGTTCCAGTCGAAGCTAGAGGCATGGTTGAATCTGCTTGATTACTTTCATCTGGGACTGTTTGTGAATCAGATGCCGTCTTTGGTGTAACTTGAGCATCCGCCTGAACAGTTGCTGCTCCACCAAACATCATGTAAGCTGCAACAGCTACTGATGCCGCACCAAAACTATACTTACGGATTGAAAAGCGCTGGACTTTTTGTCCGTGATTTTTTTCCATTCTTGAATACATGGTTTCTCCTTTTTTATTTATATAGTAATTACAGGATCGAGTCCTAGCAGTTTGAAAATTCCTTCATTCTGAGCTGGAGTTACACAATTTTATGGCTTTACATAGGTAATCGATCCCTAACTCACATTATAGCATTTTTAAATTTAAAATGTCCATTATTATACTAGACAAATTTACAGACTTCGGTTTTTATCAAAAAAGTTTTAAATCTAAAATTTATATTTCATTTAATACTAGAAAAATGAGAAATGAAATCCGTCTCTCTAACTTAATTAAATAAATACCTACTATAGTTGACAAAGAGTAAAAAGAGTCTGGGACAATAGTCCCTTATCTCCAAAAAAATAACGGCAAATCCGTTGTTTCAGATTGAAGACAAACATCGTTTTAATGTTTGTCTTTTTTATATCTTCAGCGTTACTATTCTCAAAATAGGCTAAAATCTTTATCAAAATAGTTTTCAGCGAAAAATAAAAAAGCTTCCCCGCCATCACTTTTACCAATTTTTTGATATTCAGGCACGCCAAAGCAAGTCCAACTTTTGCCTTCATTTTGGACTTACCCACTTCTCTTGTATAACGTAGATTGTGGTATTCTTTGGCTGTGCCAAAAAGCCGCTCCACCGATTCTTTACGTTTCTGGTAAAGTTCCTTACTTCCCTTTTGATGCCGAATCTCCTCACAAATCTCTAAATAATCCCTCCAAATATGGCGAGTAAGGATTTTCTGTTTCTTTTTACTTTCTGTGCAACTGGATAACAGAGGACAATTTGCGCAAATCTTAGGATCACTTTTATACTCACGATAGCCATCGCGATTTGTTGTAGAGTAGGCTAACACGTGATTTTCAGGGCAAAGGTAACAGTCATAGTATTCCTCATAGATAAAGTCCTTAGGGTGAAGCTTCCCTTTCTTTCCACGAGGGCGAGTATAAGGGAATACAGGTGTAATATTTTGGTCAAGGAGGAATTTTGCAATACTTGGAGTCTTATAGCCAGCATCGGCAATAAGATAGTCAGATTGGAATCTCTTCAACTGTTCAAAAAGTGCAAGAAAAGCCTGACTGTCATGCACATTGCCAGCATCGATACTATAAGCTAGTGCCCATCCATGCTGATCGCACCCTACTTGGGCATTGTAGGCGAACACTTCCTTATGCTCTCCCTTGTGAAACCAACCACTTTCAGGGTCGGTAGTAGAAGTCTTCTTCGGCTCAGCCTAGCTTTCTTTTGCAGGCTCGAACGACTCTTTTCCGTGCTTTTTCCGATCTAAGTCAATCTCAACTTCCAGTTGCTTACTCATAAACTTAGCTTGCTTGTCTAGAACTTGATGAGTATATTTGTGGTTATTAGCTGCGGCCTTGATATGAGTCCCATCAATAAAAACCTCAGTCGGGTCAATCAAACCTTGTCCCCATACAATGGATAGAACATAATGAAAAATTTCCTCTATTACTTCCTTATCTTGAAAACGACGATTGTAATTTTTGCCATAAGTGGTAAAATGAGGAACCTTATCGTTTAAGCTCAAACCCAGAAACCAGCGATAGGCGGTATTGACCTCAATGTCCTTGATAGTTTGGCGCATGGAACGGATACCGTAGAAACATTGGATGAGAGGGATTTTAACCAGCATAACAGGGTCTAAACTAGGACGTCCTTTATCCTCAGAATAAGTATCTGCGACCAAGTCATAGATGAAGGAAAAATCGATAACTTGCTCAACTTGACGAAGAAAATGGTCTTGCGGAACGAGTTCATCTAGCGTGTAAAAACCAACTTTTCTTGCATCTATTATACGACTTTACACAAAGAAAAGCCCTTAGAAACTTGTAGCCTAAGGACTTTATCTCCAAAAAAGCAACGGATTTGCCGTTGCTTTTTTGCATGGTTGCGATAGTCTTGGTAAAATAGAATTGCTTAATAAACCATTTAGAAAGGCTATCCCATGCATATTCACTATAACACAAATCAAACAACTTTACCACTAGAAATCAGTTCTTTCTTACCATAAGACCATCTCGTCTTTACTATTGAAAAAGTGGTGAATACCTTGGAGGATTGTCACTTCCACGCCTTCTATCATACCTTTGCTCGTCCGTCTTATCACCCTAAAATGCTTTTATCTGCTCTTCTATTTGCCTATTCACAAAGGATTTTCTCTGGACGAAAAATTGAAAAAATGATGATTGAAAATCTCGCTATGCAATACCTAACAGGACCGTTGGTTGTCAGCTATCGCACCATCAATCGTTTTCGAGTCGCTGAAGGGATGGAAGAACTCATACGTAATCTTTTCATGGACCTCAATCTTCGTTTAAAAATGGAAGAGTTAGTGACCTTAGATTGTCTGTTTATTGATGGTACTAAGATTGAAGCCAATGCCAACAAGTATAGTTTTGTGTGGAAGAAAGCGACAGAGAAATTCTCCGCCAAACTGCAAGAACAGATACAAGTCTATTTTCAAGAAGAAATCACTCCCCTTATCCATCAAGCTATCGAACTGGATACACAAGAGCCTATCTCCTCAGAGCAGTTGCTTGCATTCGCTCAAGTCCTTGAAGAAGAATTGGAAAAACTGAACCAGAACATTGAGGAGACAGCTGTTAAAGGGAAGGATGAACGTAAAATCCCGCGTCGTAAACTCAAGAAAGTCTTGCGTAAAGTCAAAGATGATTTTTCAGTATGTGCTGAACAGTATGAGAAGTATCAAGAGACATTTAAAGGGCTCAACAGCTTTTCCAAAACCGATCCAGATACCACTTTTATGCGAATGAAAGAAGATCATATGAAAAATGGCCAACTCAAGGCTGCTTATAATCTTCAAATCGCTACTGGAAACCAATTTATTCTTCACTATGATGTCTTCTCAAATCCGACAGATACCAAGACTCTTCTCCCCTTACTTGAAACCTATCCGCATGAATTGAAAACAATTGTTGCAGATGCTGGATATGGAAGTGAAGAGAATCTCCTTCGTTTAGATGAAAAGGAGGTGAACCATCTGATTAAATATGCCATGTTTGACAAGGAGGATAGCTACACACATCCTTACGGCTGGTATTATCGTTTTCACCATATCAAACATCAGAAAACACAGACGGACTTTCAACAGGAAATCAAGGTTTACTACGCTGATGAACCTAAATCAGCCCCTCAAAAGGGACTGTATATTAATGAACGCTATCAGCACTTAAAAACTAAAGAATGCCAGACGCTTTTATCTCCCGAAGGAAGACAGATTTTCACTCAACGCAAGATTGATGTGGAACCTGTCTTTGGGCAGATAAAGGCTTGTTTGGGTTACAAGAGATGTAATCTGAGAGGGAAGCATCAAGTGAGAATTGACATGGGATTGATACTTATGGCCAATAACCTCCTCAAATACAATAAGAGAACGACTCAAATTTGGGAGCTATTCAAATTCATCTCCAAAACAATCCACTGGATTGTTTTAGCCACCTAGATATGCTTTTCTGACTTCTTCTGATGAAGCAAGTTCTTTTCCTGTTCCTGATAGAACGATTTTTCCTGTTTCCAGTACATAACCTCGGTCAGAGATTGCGAGTGCCTTATTGGCATTTTGTTCAATCAAGAGGACAGTTGTCCCTTGCTTCTGGATATCTTGAATGATATCAAAAATCTCTTGGATAAAGATTGGGGCAAGTCCCATTGATGGTTCATCTAAGAGAAGAAGTTTTGGTGTTGACATTAGAGCGCGTCCCATGGCAAGCATTTGTTGTTCCCCTCCTGAAAGAGTGGCTGCATCCTGGTTCTTGCGTTCTTCAAGACGTGGGAAGCGTGAGAAAACTTTCTTCAAGTTTGCTTGATTTTCTTCACGATTTTTCTTCAAGAAAGCTCCCATTTCTAGATTTTCCATAACAGTCAAGCCAGGGAAGACGTGGCGTCCTTCTGGTACTTGTGAAAGACCACCTGCCACGATTTTTTGAGCTGGCATTTTTTGGATTTCTTGACCTAAAAATTCAATCTTTCCTGAACTTGGTCGAACCAATCCAGACAAGGTACGGAGAATGGTTGTTTTACCAGCACCATTGGCACCGATAAGGGAAACAACTTCTCCTTCATTAACTTCAAAGCTTACATCACGGACTGCTTGGATCATGCCGTAATGCACAGAAAGATTATCAACTTTTAACATAGACATTAGGCTTCACCTCCTAGATAAGCTTCGATAACACGTTTATTGGTCTTAATTTCGTCCGGAGTTCCCTGAGCAATCAAACGCCCGTATTCAAGTACGTAGATGCGTTCTGTTACTTCCATGACCAGATTCATATCGTGTTCAATCAGCATGATTGTAATTTTAAATTCATCTTTGATACGACGAATTAACTCAGTCAATTCAGCTGTTTCCTGCGGGTTCATGCCTGCGGCTGGTTCATCTAAAAAGAGAATTTTAGGTTCCGTAGCAAGGGCACGAACAATTTCCAAACGACGTTGTTGTCCGTAGGCGAGGTTTTTAGCAAGAGTCTCTGCATCACCATCTAAATCAAAGATTTTCAGCAATTCCAAAGCCTTAACCTTTAATTCTTTTTCACTCTTGTAAAAAGCTGGTAAGCGTAAGAAACTAGCAAAAACATGTTGTTTGTGATGGTTGCCAAAGGCAATCAAAACATTGTCCAAAACGGTTAAGTCTTTAAAAAGACGGATATTTTGGAAAGTACGTCCAAGTCCCAAAGAAGCAATCTTATAAGGTGACTTTCCATTCAATAGATGACCATCAAGGGTAACTGTTCCCTCACTTGATTCATAAACACCCGTCAAGAGGTTGAAAAGAGTGGTTTTCCCAGCTCCGTTTGGACCAATTAGTCCAACCAGTTCCCCTTCGTTCAATTCAAGAGTCACATCTCCAACAGCTGTTAGACCGCCAAAATGTTTGGTTAACTGTTTTACTTCAAGTAATGCCATTAGTTTTGTTCCTCCTTCTTAGATTTTTTAAAGAAACGTGATAGACTCAATTCCCATGTTCCAAGAAGTCCACCTGGTCTGAAAATCATTACCAATACCAAGGCCAAAGCGTAGATAATCATACGCACGCTAGCAACATCTTGGAGAAGCATATTCAAAATTCCAAGGACAATAGCTGAAACAATCGCACCTGTAATGGAACCAAGTCCACCAAATACAACAATAATCAAAACGTTGATTGAATTGATGAAGGTGTAATCTTTCGGTACAACTGAACCGATAAATCCTGCCTGAAGTGACCCTGCAATACTTGCAGTAATGGCACCAAAGACAAAAGCGATAATTTTAATTTTAGTCGTGTTAACCCCAACTGACTCAGCAGCAATTTCATCCTCACGAACGGATAGGGTTGAACGTCCAATTGGACTACGCAAGAAGTTCAAGGTTGCAATGGTTGTAATCACGACAAAGAAGTAAACCATTTGCCAAGTTGTAAAGTTAGGAATTCCCAAAATACCTGCCGCACCATTTGTAATACTTCCACCATTGATGATAAAGATACGGATAATTTCAGATACTCCAAGAGTTGCTACCGCAAGATAGTCCCCCTTCAAGCGCAAGGTTGGAATTCCGACAAGTAAGGCAACTGCTCCTGAAAGCAAAGCACCTACAATCATAGCTCCAAAGAAGGCACCGTAGGTTGGTGATTTAGAACCAATAATCGCTGCCGCATAGGCACCAATCGCCATGAAACCAGCATGACCAAGTGAAAATTGTCCTGAAAAACCAACGATTAAGTTGAGACCAACAGCCAGAATAATATTAATTCCAATTTGTTGTAAAATCTGTACATAGAATAGATTGAGTACTCCGACTGAAACCAATACACTAATCAAGCCATAGCCAGCTAACAAAAGGAGTAACCATAGAATATTAACTTTTAAATTTTCTTTCATCGCTTACACCTTCTCTTTCACATTTTTACCAAGGATACCAGCTGGGCGGACAATCAAGATCAACAACAAGATTCCATAAACAATGGCATCACGGAAGTCTGACATTCCAAAGGCTGTCGCAAAGGTTTCCAATAGACCAATCACGAAGCCACCAAGAGCCGCACCAGGAATAATTCCGATACCACCAAGTACAGCGGCAACGAAAGATTTAAGACCTGGAGTAACCCCCATCAAAGGCTCAAGAGAGTTATAATAGAGGGCAATCAGAACACCAGCCGCACCCGCAAGAGCTGAACCTAAAGCAAAGGTAAAGCTGATAGTACGGTTCACATTTATCCCCATCAATTGTGCCGCATCGCTATCTACAGATACAGCACGCATGGCTTTCCCCATCTTTGTTTTTTGGACAATGACTTGTAACAAAATCATCAAAATCAAGGAAATGGCCAAGATCATTAACTGCACGTTTGTTAGGCTAACTGGTCCCAAATCATAGCGAACTGTTTGAATCGCTTGAGGGAAAGCACGGGTATTGGCACCAACCAGATAGACCATGCCATACTCCAATAAGAAAGAAACCCCAATAGCTGTAATCAGAACAGCAATACGAGTAGAGTGACGCAAAGGTCGGTAAGCAAGAAATTCAATCACGACACCAAGAATGGCTGTCGCTAGCATAGCTACAATAAGCGCTACAAAGAAATTCATTTGGAAAGAATTAATCAAGAAATAACCGATAAAGGCTCCCATCATATAAATATCACCGTGGGCGAAGTTGATGAGCTTGATAATTCCGTAAACCATGGTATATCCTAGGGCTAACAGCGCGTAAACACTACCTAGAATCAAACCATTTACTAGTTGTTGGAGCATAAGATTCACTCTTTCTATTTATAATTTTGAGGGTTTCCCCTCACTTTTTGATAGGTTCTTAAACACCGAAACAGGGAGTGAGTCCGAGGCTCATTCCCTATTTCAACATTTTTCTATTATGGTTTTACAACTTCTGCTGCTTCAACCTTACCATTGTTCATGGTCATCATGTAAGCAGTTTTGACTGTGTTGTGGTCTGCATCAAAGCTTGTTTGACCAGTTACACCTTCAAAGTCTTTTGTTTTAGCAAGGTTATCCTTGATCTCACCTGAGTTTTTAGCACCTTTTGCTGCGTTTGCTACAAGGTGAACTGAGTCATAAGCCAAGGCTGCAAATGTTGAAGGCTCTTCGTTGTACTTAGCACGGTAAGCATCAAGGAAAGCTTTTGCTTTAGCTGAAACTTCTACAGTAGTTGAGAAGCCTGAGATAAAGTAGATGTTTGATGCTTTTTCAGCAGTTGCTTGTTGTACAAACTCTTCACCGTTGAATCCATCACCACCAACGATTGGTTTGTCAATTCCCATACCACGCGCTTGGTTTACAATTTTACCAGCTTCAGTATAGTAACCAGGAACAACGATAGCATCAAAGTCTTTCCCTTTCATTTTTGTAAGGGCTGCTTGGAAGTCTGTGTCACCTGCTACGAAAGTTTCATCTGCAACGATTTCACCTTTGTAAGCTTCACGGAAAGCTTTAGCAATATCTTTAGCATAGTCACTAGCATTATCAGTGTAAAGAACGACTTTCTTAGCTTGCAATTTATCAGTAACATAGTTTGCGATAATTTTTCCTTGGAAGCTATCTTGGAAAGTTCCGATAAAGAGGTAATCTTGACCTTTAGTCAATCCATCTTGAGTCGCACTTGGTGAGATCAATGGAACACCTGCTTTTGTAGCGTTCGCTACCGCAGCTGCAGTTGCACCAGATGTCGCAGGTCCTACGATTGCTGATACTTTAGATTGAGTTACAAGGTTAGTTGTTACTGAAGCCGCCTCAGCTGTTTCAGACTTGTTATCTTTATCAACTACTTCGATTTGTTTTCCATCGATACCACCTGCTGCATTGATTTCATCAACAGCAAGTTGGGCACCTTTTTGTTCAGATGTTCCGTAGGCTGCTACGGCACCAGTTTCTTCAAAATTAAATCCGATTTTGATTGTCTTTTCCTCTACTGAGTTACCAGCAGCGTTTGACGCTCCAGACTTCACTTCTCCACAGGCTGCAAGAAGTGCTACACTTGCAAGCGCCACAAACGATAGGGCAAATTTTTTCTTCATCTTTTTTGGTCTCCTTATTTCTTAAATAAATAGCATGTTAAGAATATATCGAATTATCAGAAAATTGTCAACACTTTTCTTGAACTTTTTCGATGATAACGTTTTCCTCTCGATAAAGATTGCCCACAAAGGGTGTTTCTAGCTCTTGGATATGACAAACTCTAACTTTTTTAATAAATTTTTCCTTGCTCAAGCGCCCGACCAATTGCTCCACTTCTTGAGTTGGAACATAGAGTTGTAAGTAACGATGTTTCTTGGAATGATAGGTAATATCTCCATAATCCTGCAGTTTTTTTGCATCACGATTATAGTAAAGATAGATAATCAAGCCAGATCGATTTACTTTTTCAAACATGATAAATCCTCTTTCTAAGAAATCTCTCCCTATTATACCAAAAAAAGCAAACCCAGTCGAGTTTGCCTTCTTTAATCATTAGTTCAATGAATTGTTGGACATGATTTCATCAATAAAGCCATATTCAAGTGTTTCTTGGGCACTCATCCAGTTATCGCGTTCTGCATCTGCGTGAACTTTTTCGATTGACTGACCTGAATTTTCAGCCAAGATTTTTTCCAAGGTATTACGATTTTTAAGCAAGTGTTCTGCAGCGATCGCCATATCAGTTTGTTGGGTACCACCGCCTGTGCCACCCATTGGTTGGTGGATCATGTATTCAGCATTTGGAAGCATGAAACGTTTGCCTTTTGCTCCACTTGATGCAATGACCGTCCCCATAGATGCGGCCATACCCATCACGATGGTTTGGACATCTGCCTTGATAAAGTTCATAGTATCAACGATTGCCAAACCAGCTGAAACAGAACCACCAGGTGTATTGACATAAAGGTAAATATCTTTTGTACTATCTTGGCATCCAAGAAAAGCAATTGGGCAATAACCGAGTTAGCCATGTTATCTTCAACTGGGCCTGTCAGCATAATGATGCGGTCTTTGAGAAGACGTGAGTAAATATCGTAGGAACGTTCTCCACGGCTTGTTTGTTCAATAACTACAGGAATCATTCAATTCTCCTTTTGAGTTTTAATTTTGTTGGTCAAATGACTGAAGATAAGACTATTATAATATCTAGGTCAAAAAAGGTCAAATTTTTGCTCTGTTTTCATTAGACAGAAACAAAAATTCAACCTCCTTTCGTGACTGGAAATACTTTTCCAAGTCAATCTCTTTTTAATTTTATTTTGTACCGAACAAGCGGTCCCCAGCATCTCCAAGACCTGGAACGATATAACCGTGTTCGTTCAAGCGTTCATCCAAGGCTGCTGTAAAGATTTCTACATCTGGATGAGCTTCTTGAAGAGCTTTTACACCTTCTGGTGCAGATACAAGGCAGACAAATTTGATATTTGATGCGCCACGTTTTTTAAGAGAATCAACAGCCAAGATTGCTGAGCCACCTGTTGCCAACATTGGGTCTACCACAAAAATTTGACGTTGGTCAATATCTTCAGGTAATTTCACCAAGTACTCAACTGGTTGAAGCGTTTCTTCATCACGGTACATACCGATATGACCAACTTTAGCAGCTGGAACCAAGCTCAAAAGCCCATCAACCATCCCAATACCTGCACGTAAGATTGGAACGATGGCCAATTTCTTACCTGCCAATTGTTTTTGAACTGTTTTTGTAATTGGTGTTTCGATTTCCACATCTTCTAGTGGAAGATCACGAAGTACTTCATATCCCATCAACATTGCAATCTCATCTACTAGCTCACGGAAAGCTTTTGTAGAAGTATCTGTACGACGCAAGATTGACAATTTGTGTTGAATCAGTGGATGATTAATAACTTCAATTTTTCCCATTTTTGGAATTCCTTCTTTCAATTTATTCTTCTTATTATACCAAAAAACGGTTTAAAAATCTTTCTAAACCATTTATTTTTGATAATTTTTACATTAAATCAGCCTCTTTAAGAGCTGCCTGTACTGTCTCAAGTGGTAAATGGGTCAATTCTGTTCCTTTTTCTTGATAAAGGTATTGGGCATAGTCGTCCATTCGGTACTGATTAATATAAACCACGCGCTTGCAACCGACCTGAAGCAATTGTTTAGTACAGTTCAGACAAGGAAAATGGGTTACATAGGCTGTAAAGCCTTTAGGAACACCACGTTCTGCACCTTGAAGGATAGCATTGACCTCGGCATGAAGGGTGCGAACACAGTGGCCTTCAATAACCAGACATTCGTGGTCAATACAATGCTCGGTACCTGACACCGAACCATTATAACCAGTGGAAATAACTTTATTATCCTTAACCAGAATTGCACCCACTTTGGCACGTTTACAAGTGGAACGATTGGCAATTAGTAAGGCTTGGGCTGCAAAATACTCATCCCATGCTAGTCTTTTTTCAGTCATATCTCTTCTCCTTTTTCTCTATTTTTTAAAAAATGGTAACCGTAAATCCGCAATCTTTTCAGCAGGTACCTTCATGCCATCCTTGATCCATTTTAAAAGGACTGAGACGATGGCTGAACTCCAGAAGGAATGAAGATAAGAGCTGACACCTTTTGATTTCCCATGGTATTTTTCTAGAAATTCCTGCATAGCTTGGATAAAGATTTTTTCCAGATGGTAATCCAAGGCCAGTTGAATCACTCTGGCTTCCTTTCTTGCTTCTCGGAAAAGGTGAACCCAGACCAGATAAAGGTCTGTCTTTAAATCATAATGATGCAACTGTTCCATAATATTGTGGACAGTTCGTTTAAAGACGCTTTCTAAAATCTCCTCTTTAGAATCATAATTGCGATAAAAAGCCGCACGCGAAACGCCTGCACGTTTGACCAATTCAGAAATACTAATCTTGGTCAAGTCCTTTTTTTCCAAGAGCTGCAAGAGGGCTGTTTCGATGGCTTCTCTAGTTAATAAATTGGATTCTTGGTTTGATTTTCTGAGATTTTCAAGAGATTTTTCAGAGATTCTACGTTCAGACATAACATTTTCTTTCTACTTGTCACAACAGACAGATAAGGCTTTTGTTTCAAGGGTTTTCATGATATAATTGTAAAAAAAGACAGAACCTTTGTCAATGTATAACTGACAAAGATGGAGAATTTCTATGACTTGGAAGATTATTGCTGACTCTGGTTGTGATTATCGTCAACTGGCAAAACCAGCTATTGACACGACCTTTGTAAGTGTTCCCTTAACCATTCAAGTAGCTGATCAGATTTTTGTTGATGATGCCAGTCTTGATATTGACCAAATGATGGAAACCATGTATGCCACTGCAGAAGCTTCAAAATCAGCTTGTCCAAGTCCAGATGACTATTTGCGAGCATTTGAAGGAGCCAAAAACATTTTCCTAGTAACCATCACAGGTACTCTCTCTGGCAGTCACAATAGTGCCCAACTAGCCAAGAATATTTATCTGGAAGAACATCCTGACACTAAGATTCATGTAATTGATAGTTTGTCTGCTGGTGGGGAAGTTGACTTACTCGTAGAAAAGTTAAATGACTTGATTGACCAGAGATTGTCTTTTGAAGAAGTGGTTGAAGCTATCACTGCCTATCAAAAGAAAACCAAGTTACTCTTTGTCCTAGCTAAAGTCGATAACTTGGTGAAAAACGGCCGTTTGAGCAAGCTTATCGGTACGGTCGTTGGCCTTCTAAATATCCGTATGGTCGGAGAAGCTAGTGAAACTGGAACTCTCGAATTGCTACAAAAAGCACGGGGACCAAAGAAATCGATTCAGGCAGCATATGAAGAGTTAGTGAAAGCAGGATATGCTGGTGGTCGTATTGTCATGGCTCAACGCAATAACGAGAAATGTTGCCAACAGCTTTCAGACCGAATCCGTGAAAATTTCCCACAGGCGGATATTAAAATTCTCCCAACATCTGGTCTCTGCAGTTTTTATGCAGAAGATGGTGGTTTGCTGATGGGATATGAAATTGATTAATTGCATTCTTGACAAGAGGTGACTTCATCTCTTGTTTTTTTGTGGTACAATAGAGCTATGAAACATTTTGATACTATTGTCATCGGTGGAGGACCTGCTGGTATGATGGCTACGATTTCGAGTAGCTTTTATGGACAGAAAACCCTCCTCATCGAAAAAAATCGGAAACTTGGAAAAAAATTAGCTGGTACTGGTGGGGGACGCTGCAATGTAACTAACAACGGAACTCTAGATGACCTACTAGCTGGAATCCCTGGGAACGGACGCTTTCTTTATAGTGTCTTCTCCCAATTTGATAACCATGATATCATTAACTTTTTTACAGAAAATGGGGTCAAACTTAAGGTCGAAGACCACGGCCGTGTCTTTCCTGCTAGCGACAAATCTCGGACTATTATTGAGACCTTGGAAAAGAAAATCACTGAATTAGGTGGCCAAGTTGCTACTCAAACAGAGATCGTTTCGGTAAAAAAAGTAGACGACCAGTTTGTCCTTAAGTCCGCAGACCAAAGCTTCACTTGTGATAAACTCATTGTCACAACTGGTGGAAAGTCCTATCCTTCGACTGGTTCAACTGGTTTTGGTCATGAGATTGCCCGTCATTTTAAACACACCATTACCGAGCTTGAGGCAGCTGAAAGTCCTTTGTTGACAGATTTTCCACACAAGGCCTTGCAAGGAATTTCATTGGACGATGTGACCCTAAGCTATGGTAAGCATGTCATCACTCATGATTTGCTCTTTACCCACTTTGGTTTGTCAGGCCCTGCTGCCCTGCGTATGTCCAGCTTTGTCAAGGGTGGGGAGGTTCTTTCACTGGATGTTTTGCCTCAACTTTCTGAGAAGGACTTGGCTACATTTCTAGAAGAAAACCGGGAAAAATCTCTAAAAAATGCCTTAAAAACCTTGTTACCAGAACGCTTGGCGGAATTTTTTGTGCAAGGATATCCAGAAAAAGTCAAACAGCTAACTGAAAAGGAATGCGATCAACTTGTCCAGTCCATTAAAGGACTTAAAATTCCTGTAACTGGTAAGATGTCCTTAGCTAAATCCTTTGTTACCAAAGGAGGTGTCAGTCTTAAGGAAATTAATCCTAAAACCCTGGAAAGTAAGCTAGTTCCTGGACTCCACTTTGCAGGTGAAGTCATGGATATCAATGCCCACACGGGTGGCTTTAACATCACTTCTGCCCTCTGTACTGGCTGGGTGGCAGGCTCAAATCAAATATATAAATAATTGAATGACTAAAATACCAAATAAGAAAGGAAGTCCTTTGGAACATATTATTTTACTAAGAGGTGTTACTCCTAATGGAAAAAATGCTATCCCTAAAATGTCTTATCTAGTAGATATCTTGACAGAAGCTGGTTTTCAACAAGTTCGAACCTATATTCAAAGTGGGAATATCATTCTTGAAAGTGACTTAGATTTAGAAACAATACGAGAACGTGTCCATACTCTAATAAATGAAAATATTGGTGCTGACTTAAAAATGGTAATCAAGAACAAAAGTGATTTTAAAAAAATTGTCCAAGAAAACCCGTTTGGAGAACACTATCTTTATGACCGTATACACGTGATTTTTTATCAAGAATCTATTAAAAGTCTCCCTTTGGAAAAATTGAAAATCGATTACGGTGAAGAAGAAATTTGTATCGGTAACCATTGTCTTTACCTCTATCTCCCTAGAACTGCAAAACAAAAGAAACTCCATACCAACTATCTTGAAAAGCTTTTTAATGTAGATTTGACAATGCGAAAACTAAATGTAGTAGAAAAATTATTAAGCAAGTAGTGCTTGGATTTAGAAAAAATCGGAAGAATACTCCTCCGATTTTATTTTGTATGAGTTTGGACATAGTGGGCAATGACATCTGATGTGTACTGGGCTGTACCATCTCCAAATTTATCAATATTTTCCTTAAACTCTGGGTTATAGACGTAGCCCTTACCGATATATCCGAAGACCTCAACAGAACAATCAAATCCATAAGTACGAATGGCTTGCAAGAGCTTGGCTGCTTGCTCTTGGTTTTCAGTTGCTGTTGCAGGTAAACCAGCTTGAAGATTTTGTGACAAATCTTGAAAAACTTGGTTGAAGGCAACCGTAGCTTTGTCTTCACGACCTTTCTGGCGCTCCAGCGCTTGGTCCATGACTTCTTGTCCATATTTCTCTACCGCCTCGTGGTGGTATTTTTGATGGTCTTGGTAGTTAAATCCTGCAAATTTCTCTTGAATGGTCATTTCTCTTTCTCCTTTATGTTCTTGAATGGTTTTTTGCAAGGTTGAAATCAAGGTATCCAGATGTTCCCTTTCTCGAGTCAAATAGTCCAACTGCCTAGTCAAATGGGGCAATAAATCTGTCCTTTCTTCCTTTAACAGCTCTGCTATTTTCTCTAAAGAAAAGCCTAGATATTTGTAGTAAAGAATGACCTGAAGGCGTTCCAAATCCTCTTGACTATAGGTTCGATAGCCGTTTTCCGACTTTAAGGGGACCAGAAGTCCTATCTTATCATAGTGGTGCAGGGTCTTGACAGAGACACCTGAAAGCTGCGCAGCTTCTTTTATATGGTACATGATTTCCTCCTTATACTCAATGAAAATCAAAGAGCAAACTAGGAAGCTAGCCGCAGGCTGTACTTGAGTACGGTAAGGCGACGCTGACGTGGTTTGAATTTGATTTTCGAAGAGTATTACATTGATAGTATAACCCCTCCCCTTAGGTCAGAGTCAAGCGTTTTTGCGAAATTTTTTACTTTATCATAACATGAAAATGGTTTTCTTGACAGACCTTAGAAAACATGATAGGATAGTCAAGTCTATCAATCAAAAGAAACGCTCATTTTGAGTACTTATGAGGCTAGTTGCCACGGGCAGTAGCTTTTTCTTTTGTAACACTAATTTTAGGAGTTTAACTATGTCTGAAAAATCGCAATGGGGTTCTAAACTGGGCTTTATCCTAGCATCTGCTGGTTCAGCCATCGGACTTGGTGCCGTTTGGAAATTCCCTTACATGACTGCTGCTAACGGTGGAGGAGGCTTTTTACTTGTCTTTCTCATTTCCACTATTTTAATTGGTTTCCCTCTCTTGCTAGCTGAATTTGCCCTCGGCCGAAGCGCTGGTGTCTCTGGGATTAAAACCTTTGGAAAACTCGGCCAGAATAGCAAGTACAACTTCATCGGTTGGATTGGTGCCTTTGCCCTCTTTATCCTCTTATCTTTCTACAGTGTTATTGGAGGATGGATTCTTGTTTATCTGGGTATCGAGTTTGGGAAATTGTTCCAACTTAGTGGAACAGGTGATTATGCTCAGTTATTTACTTCGATCATCTCAAATCCAGCCATTGCCCTCGGAGCTCAAGCAGCCTTTATCTTGTTGAATATCTTTATTGTATCACGTGGGGTTCAAAAAGGGATTGAAAGAGCTTCAAAGGTCATGATGCCTCTCCTCTTTATCATCTTTGTCGTCATCATCGGGCGCTCTCTCAGCTTGCCAAATGCCATGGAAGGGGTTCTTTACTTCCTCCAACCAGACTTTTCAAAATTAACGAGCGCTGGTCTCCTCTACGCTCTGGGACAATCTTTCTTTGCCCTCTCACTAGGGGTTACAGCCATGCTGACCTATGCTTCTTACTTGGATAAGAAAACCAATCTGGTTCAGTCAGGGATTTCCATCGTAGCCATGAATATCTCGGTATCCATCATGGCAGGTCTAGCCATTTTCCCAGCCATGTCAGCCTTCAATATCCAGTCTGAAGGGGGACCAAGCTTGCTCTTTATCGTCTTGCCTCAGCTCTTTGACAAGATGCCTTTTGGAACCATTTTCTACATCCTCTTCCTCTTGCTCTTCCTCTTTGCGACAGTCACTTCTTCTGTCGTTATGCTGGAAATCAATGTGGGTAATATCACCAATCAAGACAACAGCAAGCGTGCCATGTGGAGTGCCATTTTAGGAATTTTGACCTTTGTCTTTGGAATTCCTTCAGCCCTATCTTACGGTGTCATGGCGGATGTTCACATCTTTGGGAAGACCTTCTTTGACGCTATGGACTTCTTGGTTTCCAATCTCCTCATGCCATTTGGAGCTCTCTGCCTTTCACTTTTTACAGGCTATATCTTTAAAAAGGCTCTTGCAATGGAGGAACTCCATCTCGATGAAAGAGCATGGAAACAGGGACTGTTCCAAGTCTGGCTCTTCCTTCTTCGTTTCATCATTCCAATCATCATCATCGTGGTCTTTATCGCCCAATTTATGTAATTAAAAAGGACTTGAGTAATGAACTCAGGCCCTTTCTTTTTTATGGATGGCTAACAATCAATTCCAAATCTTGTCCTTCTAGGGTCCAAGCTTCAACATCACTTGGTAGGATAAAGTGGCTACCTTTTTGGATTGGATAGTTTTTTCCGTCAACAGTCAGTTGACCTTGACCAGCTAAGACACTGAACAAGCTGTAGTCAGCTGTCTTTTCGAAGTCAACTTTTCCAGTAATTTCCCACTTGTAAACTGCAAAGAAATCATTGGATACAAGGAGAGTGGAACGCAAATCATCTGCTTTAACAGTTACAGGGCGGCTATTTGCAGGCTCACCAATGTTTAATACATCAATAGATTTTTCAAGGTGAAGTTCACGCAAGTTACCATTATCATCCTTACGGTCAAAGTCATAGACACGATAGGTGGTGTCACTAGACTGCTGGGTTTCAAGAATCAAGATGCCCGCACCAATAGCATGCATAGTGCCACTTGGCACATAGAAGAAATCTCCAGCCTTTACAGGAACTTTTGTCAACAAGGCATCCCAGTTCTTGTCCTCGATTTGCTGGCGGAGTTCTTCTTTTGACTTGGCATTGTGACCATAGATAATCTCTGAACCTTCATCCGCAGCGATGATGTACCAGCATTCTGTTTTTCCAAGTTCGCCTTCATGCTCGAGTCCGTAAGCATCGTCTGGATGAACTTGAACACTGAGCCAGTCGTTAGCATCCAGAATCTTAGTCAACAGTGGAAATACAGGTTCTGGACGATTGCCAAACAATTCACGGTGCTCTGCATATAAAGTAGCAAGATCTGTTCCCTCGTAGCGACCATTGGCAACTTTAGAGACACCATTTGGATGAGCTGAGATGGCCCAATATTCGCCAATTTTTTCACTTGGAATGTCGTAGCCAAACTCATCACGTAGCTTGGTTCCACCCCAAATTTTTTCTTGCATAACTGATTGTAAAAATAATGGTTCTGACATTTTATTCTCCTGTCTGATTTTTCTCCCCTCATTATAGCAAAAAGCCAGGTCTAATTGAACTCTTTTTCCTATTATATAAAGTAGAGAGAAGATTTTATAAAAATAGTGAACAAATGTGCTCTACTTAATACTTGCACCATTGCTGGCAATAACATCCTTGTACCAGTAAAAGGATTTCTTCTTGCTACGTTTGAGACTTCCTTGACCTGCATTATCTCGATCCACATAGATAAAGCCATAGCGCTTGTTCATTTCGCCTGTGCCAGCTGAAACCAGATCGATACAACCCCAAGTCGTATAACCAAGCAAGTCAACTCCATCTTGGTAAATGGCATCTCGCATAGCCTTGATATGAGCCTCTAAGTAAGCAATCCGATAGCCATCTGCTACATAACCATTCTCATCCGGTATATCCATAGCACCTAGACCGTTTTCCACGATGAACATTGACTTTTGGTAACGATCCCAGATAGCATTGAGGGTGATACGAAGACCAAGTGGGTCAATCTGCCACCCCCATTCTGAAGATTCAAGATAAGGATTTTTGAGAGAGGCAAAGATATTTCCAGCAGTTAATTCTTTAACTTCTGGATCACCTGAGGCTACTAGACTTGCATAGTAAGAGAAGGAAACAAAGTCAACAGTATTGTCCTTCAACAACTCTAAATCTTCTGCAGTCATTTGAATCTCGATTCGCTCACGCTCCCACTGCTTCTTGGCGTAGTTTGGGTATTCCCCACGCGCTTGAACATCAATGAAGAAGTAACTCTTGCGGTCTTCCTCCATGGCTGCCCAGTAGTCTCTTGGATGGGCTGTGTTAGGATAGTATTGCCCTGCAGCCAACATACATCCCACCTTATTTTCTGGGTCAATTTCGTGGGCAATCTTTGTCGCAAGAGCTGAAGCTACCAACTCATAGTGTGCAGCCTGATATTTAACCAGTTCTTGATTTTCTCCTTCTTCAAAACAGAGCCCAGCTCCCATAAAAGGGGCATGGAGAATCATGTTGATTTCGTTAAAGGTAAGCCAATATTTGACCAAACCCTTATAGCGGGTAAAGAGTGTGCGACAAAGTTTTTCATAGAAGTCTAACATCCGACGATTACGCCATCCACCGTACTCTTCAATCAAGTGCATAGGACAGTCGAAATGAGTAATGGTTACCAGAGGTTGAATTCCATACTTATGACATTCCTTAAACAAATCCTCATAAAAGGCTAGACCAGCTTCATTTGGCTCGGTTTCGTCACCCTTAGGAAAAATCCGAGTCCAAGCAATGGATAGACGATAAGTCTTAAAGCCCATTTCCGCAAAAAGAGCAATATCTTCCTTGTAATGATGGTACATATCAATGGCTTCTTTGGCTGGGTAAAAATAACCCTCCTCAAACGAAAACATCTTTTTCTGACCTGTAATAATGGCTTCACGATCTGGACCAATGGGAACGACATCAACGTTAGCTAAACCACGCCCATCGAGATTATAAGCACCCTCACATTGATTAGCTGCCGTAGCACCACCCCACAAGAAACCATCCGGAAAAGTCAGTTTTTCGGTCATAACTCTACTCACTTTCTTATTTGCTTGTTCATTTACTTATATTATAACTTATTCTGTAAACCTTTTCTTATAAAATACTGTGACATACTGATACTATTCTACTATTTAAGTTTATCAGATTGTTTTTTAAAAAATTATCCTCTAGAAAAAGTAAATAGCCTCCCCTGAAACAAAAAAGAAGACTGAAAACTAGTCTCCTCTGTTCCTTTTAAATCAAAGCTGTAATAACCGTCACTAGGCCAAAAATAATACCTGGTGCATTAGCTGCTGCAAGGGGGATATCTCTTTCTTTTTTGAAAAGACCGTAGTAAACCCAGAGACTACAGTTGATGGCAGCAACCAAGGGCTGGATGAAATTTCCTTTTTGACCAGCCAGATTGTTCATGATTTGTGGGAAGTAAGACACATACATCATAACAGACATAAAGGTCGCTACCCAACCTAAAATTTTCATTTGTTTTTCAGACATTTTCAAAACCTCTTTCATTTTTACTGAATCTTATTTTAAAATATTCTTTCAAAACAATCAAGTCTTTAAAACTTTTGTTATAAAGATATAAACTATCACAATCTTGTTATAAGAAAGAGGGAACAGAAAAAAGACCGAATTGCTCCGTTCTGTTTACTCAATCAAATATTAGAAAATGAATACTCCTTTTCAATGAATCGATTGATTGATGGTAAATAAGCCGTTAGAAATTATTGACAGTATCGAAATTTTCTAGTAAAATGAATTTTGTTAATACCTAAATGGTGTGTAGTTTTCTATCAACATAGTCAGGAGAAAAGGAACTTATGCTAAAAAAATTTAATGAATTGTCACTGAAAGATAAGGCTTATCTAATTGGCGGTTTGAGCTTATTAGTCATTGTGATCTCATTTGGTCTACTCAATCGTCAAACAGTAACTGTCAGTCTTGTCTTTACACAACTATCTGCTCCCTTGATTTTGGTGATTTTTACTTGTCTAGTAATCGGGATCATTGCTGGTAGTGCTATTGGTATTAGCTATCACCATAACAAGACTCAAGATCTGAGAAGCCGCATTGCTGAAGCAGAAGCGACTATCAATATAAAAGACAGGGAGCTTGTCCAGTACGAGGAACAGGTGCAACAATTAAAACAGGAAGCCAAACAATAAGTGTAGAAATCATAACCACCCGTGAAAACGGGTGGTTTTTTGTCTCGCACCTAACGGAGCGAGACGGACTGAAAGTCGCATAAATACAAAAAAGATCGAATTGCTCCGATCTTTTTAAGTTTCACTCCAAGAATGTTTAGATAAAAAATTTGATAATAGAATTACCTACTTCATACGATAAAAATCAATCACTAGACCAGCAGGCCCTTTAACTAATAAGGACTCTGTTCCCCAATCGGTTACAGTTGGTCCGTTTAAAACCTGGATACCAAGTTCTTTCAACCGTTGGTAATTCTGGTCTACATCCTCAACCTCGATATGAAGAATGATTCCTGACTGAAAATCTTCCAAAGGAATCAAATGATTTTGGGACAACATCAGACAGTGACTGCCAATCGTAAACTGAGCAAAACTGTCATCAACATAATCGGGCTTTTTATCCAAAATACGCTCCAAGTCAGCACAGACTTGTGGAACATCGGAAACGATAATATCTAATTGATTTAAATTCATTTACTATCCTCCATAAAAAGACCGGATTGCTCCGATCTTTTTAAGTTTCGCTCTAAGAAAATCAAAGAATAAACAAGGCATCGAACCGCAGGCAGTACTGAAGTACGGCAAGGTGAAGATAACACAGTTTAAATTTGATTTTCGACGAGAGGAATTATTTAATTGCGCGTGATTGCAATCCTTCTTCTTCCAAGAAGAGGCGGAATGGTACGAGTTCTTCTGCTTCGTATTTTTCCTTGAAGTCTTTGATTGCTTCTTCTGAGTGAAGTTTTGGATCCAATTCAAGTACTTCTACTGGAAGTGGACGGTGTGGAGTGATGCGAGCATCGATCACAACAGTTTTACCTTCTTTGTTGAGTTTAACAGCTTCTGCAACAACTGCATCGATGTCTTCGATACGGTCAACTGTAAATCCAACAGCTCCTTGAGCTTCAGCGATTTTCGCATAGTCAGCATTAGGGAAGTCACAACCAAACAAGTGTTTGTTTGTGTCTTCGTATTTGTCCTTGATGAAGGCATATTTACCATTTGAGAAGACAACGTTGATAACTGGAAGGTCGTATTGAACGTTTGTGATAACGTCTGGGTAGCACATGTTGAATGCACCGTCACCCATGATGTTCCATACTTGACGATCTGGATTGTCTTTCTTAGCAGCGATACCACCAGGAAGGGCAATACCCATTGTCGCAAAGAGTGGAGATGTACGCCACATGTTCTTAGGTGTCATGTGAAGGTGACGAGTAGATGTTTGAGTAGTGTCACCTACGTCGATTGAATAGATAGCGTCTTGATCAGCATGTTTGTTGATTGCATTGTAAACTTGATACAATTGCAATTCACCCTCAGTTTTACCTTCGAGTTTGTTCATGTAATCACGCCAGTTTTGGTTATTCTTAACGTTTGCACGCCACCATGGAGTAGATTCAACTGGATTCACTTTGTCAAGGATTGCTTTCGCTGCTTGACCTGCGTCACCAAGGATTGAAGCGTCAAGGGCGTGACGTTTACCAAGTTTGTAAGGGTCAATATCAACTTGGATGAATTTTTCAGTGTTCTTGAATGCTTCATAAACTTCAGCAAATGGGAAGTTTGAACCAAGGAAAAGAACTGTGTCTGCTTCAAAGACCACTTCGTTGGCTGGTTTCCAACCAACACGGTAAGCAGAACCTGTCAAACCTTCATAGTTCCATTCGAAAGCTTCAAAGTTTTTACCAGTTGTGATGATTGGTGCTTTGATTTTACGTGACAATTCAGTAATCACTTCACCAGCTTTCACACCACCGTAACCAGCATAGATAACTGGACGTTCAGCATTGTTCAAGATTTCAACAGCTTTGTCGATTTCAACTTCGTTCAAAGCAGGAGCGATGAATGAACGCTCGTATGAACCTGATCCATAGTATGAGTTTTCGTCGATTTCTTGGAAACCGAAGTTTACTGGGATTTCAACAACAGCTGGACCTTTTTTAGAAACTGCAGCACGGCAAGCTTCGTCAATAACTTTTGGCAATTGCTCAGCGTAAGCTACACGTTTGTTATATACAGCGATACCGTTGTACATTGGGTTTTGGTTCAATTCTTGGAAAGCATCCATGTTGAGTTCGTTAACTGGACGTGATCCAAGGATTGCTAGGAATGGAGTGTTATCCATAGCTGCATCGTAAACACCGTTAATCAAGTGAGTCGCACCTGGACCACCTGAACCAACTGCAACCCCGATTGAGCCGCCGAATTTAGCTTGCATAACCGCTGCAAGAGCACCTGTTTCTTCGTGACGAACTTGCAAGAAACGGATATCTTTGTCTTCAGCCAAAGCGTCCATCAATGAGCTGAGTGTTCCTGATGGGATACCATAGATTGTGTCTACGCCCCATGTTTTCAATACATTAAGCATTGCTGCAGATGCAGTAATTTTCCCTTGAGTCATAATGATAACTCTCCTTCAAATATTTTTAAATCTACTAAAAAAGTTTCATATAATTCTTGAAAACGTTTCAGTAAATTTTACACTACTAATTTATCACATTTATTTTGACTTTACTAAGAATCTGCTCAGAAGTTTTTATTCTCTATCACAGTACAGTTTGGAAACGTTTTTAGTTTCTGTTTTATAATACTCAATGAAAATCAAAGAGCAAACTAGGAAGCTAGCCGCAGGTTGCTCAAAGCACAGCTTTGAGGTTGCAGATAAAGCTGACGTGGTTTGAAGAGATTTTCGAAGAGTATAAAAAGCGAGCAAGCTCGCTTTTAGTCTATTTTACTAAAGTTTAGTAAGAGTGAACTAGTCAGAACAGATACAGAACTAAAGGCCATGGCTAGACCAGCTAGTTCTGGATTGAGGGCCAGTCCAACACCAGAAAAGACTCCTGCTGCAATCGGAATTCCGACGACATTGTAGATAAAGGCCCAGAAAAGATTGAGCAGAATTCGATTAAAGGTTTTCTTACTCATGTCAAAGGCACGAACCACGCCTAGGAGGTTATTGGTTGTCAACACCAAATCTGCTGACTCGATAGCGATATCCGTTCCAGCTCCCATAGCAATCCCCACATCTGCTACACTAAGGGCAGGAGCGTCATTGATACCGTCCCCAACAAAGGCTACTTTGCCAGCCGCTTGTAGTTTATGGATTTCATGAGCTTTTTCTTCTGGCAAGACACCTGCAATGACCTCTTCGATTCCGATTTGATCGGCAATAGCACGCGCCACACCAGCATTGTCTCCTGTCAGCATGACTGTTTTAAGACCTCGTTTTTTCAACTGACTGATGGCAAGCTTAGCATTTTCCTTAGGAATATCTTGCAGAGCAAGCAAGCCTTTGATTTCATTCTCAACAGCCAAGAAAACAACTGTCTTAGCTTCTTTTTCCAGTTGTTCTAGTTTTTCCTGATAAGTGCTAGAAATATCCATGCCATCCAGCATTTTAGCATTTCCAAGCAAAACTTGTTTTCCATTGATTTGCCCTGAAACACCTTTTCCGTGCAAGGCTTGGAAATTTTCCACAGTGTGAAGCTCAAGTCCAGTTTCAGTCGCTCGCTTAACAATAGCCTCAGCCAATGGGTGTTGAGAAGCTTCTTCCAAGGAAGCTGCCAATCCAAGCACTTCTACTTCGTCGCCGATGATATCTGTGACCACAGGTTTCCCTTCCGTCAAAGTTCCTGTCTTATCAAAAACAATAGTTTGGACTTTCTGGATTTCCTGTAGAACCGTTCCATTTTTGAGGAGAACTCCCATCTTGGCACTGCGACCTGTCCCCACCATAAGGGCTGTCGGTGTTGCAAGTCCCAATGCACAAGGGCAGGCAATAATCAGAACTGCTACTCCATAGAGAAGCGAAGACACAAAGCTCGCTCCAAGCACAACTACACTATCCCTGAGCAAGACGAACCAAACCCAAAAGGTCACAATCCCTAAAATGACAACGGCTGGGACAAAAATCCCTGAAATTTTATCCGTCAAGTCCTGAATCGGCGCACGACTTGTCTGAGCTTTCTTCACAAAATCCACAATCTGAGCCAAAACAGTCTCTGAACCAACTTTTTCTGCTCTAAAAACAAGTGTTCCACTATTATTGATGGTTGAACCAATGACGGTATCTCCAACTGTCTTGTCCACAGGCAGACTCTCACCTGTCACCATAGACTCATCAATACTAGAGATACCTTCTACTACAACACCATCAACCGCAATCTTTTCACCGGGACGCACTCGAATCAGGTCACCTACCTTGACTTGCTCCAAAGGGACTTGAACATAGTTATCCTCACGCAAGACTTCTGCAGTTTTAGCCTGCAAGTCAAGTAATTTCTCCACAGCTTGGGAAGTATTTTTCCGCATTTTCTCCTCAAAAACGGCTCCCATAAGAACGAAGAAGAAGATAAATGCAGCACTTTCAAAGTAAACGGGGAGGCCAGCGAAGAGGGCAACTAAGCTATAGAAGTAGGCCACTAGGGTTCCAAGAGCAACCAAGGTATCCATGTTGGCATTGTGCTTTTTAAAACTAGCCCAAGCACTTTGGATATAAGGACCACCTGCTACTAGCATAATCGGTGTTGTGGCTAAAAAGGTGCCCCAACGCATGACTTGGTGACTAATTCCTCCTGTCGACATCCCAATCATGAGGATTACAAGAGGTACAGTAAAGATACTGGTAATCCAAAAACGCTGTAAAAGTGATAGAGATTTTCGAGTCTTCTCAACAACTGTATAACTTCCCTTTTGCATCTTCATACCACAAGAAAATTCATGTTGACCTAATTCTTGAGGTGTAAAACGAATGACTTTCTCCTCATCTACGCCGATTGGTTCCAAGATGCCTTCTTCTTCAAACAAAATTTCCTTGTAACAGTTTGAAGGAGTTGCTCGATGAAAGGTAATCTCAGCTGGAATCCCTTTTTGAAGCTGTATATGAGCTGGATGGTAGCCTTTGTCTGCCGTGATACGGATTTTTTGAATGCCATTTTCAAGACTTGCTTTTACAATTTCAGTCATATCATTCTCCTATTCTACAATCATCTTACCGTGCATCATATTCATGCCACAAGAGAAACCATACTCTCCAGCCTGTTCAGGCGTGATTTCCACTATATACTCTTCCCCCATAGGCAGATCCGCATGTACACCAAAATCTGGAAAAACAATTTGGTCCAGACAGGGTGAAGGGTCCTTACGGTCAAAGACAATGCGTGCTGGCACTGATTTCTTGAGGATAATCAACTCAGGCGTATAGCCCCCCATGACCTCCACTCGAATCTCTTGGTAGCCGTTTTTTTGCTGGGACTTTTGTCCAGATTTTTCAGGCTTTTTGAAAAACCAGAACAAGATAAACGCGATAAGGGCAATACAAACAATGGTTACAATACTATTTAACATGACGTCTCCTTTACATACAATTACATCTTACTTCTGTTACAGCGCTTGATTTCTTCTCAGAAATCACAGCTTCCAAGTCTTCCAAGTCAGCCTTAGTAAAATCACATTCAGCAATCAAATCAGCCAACAAGTTCTTAATCCTACGGGAACAAACCTTATCCTTGATATCTTGGACAAGCAAGTCTCGGCTTTGGTCTAGAGTTAAAAGCGCCGAATAAACAAAGGACTTACCTTCTTTTTTCCTTGTCAGACACTCTTTCTCAACCAAACGAGCCAAAAGAGTTTGAATGGTTGACTTGGACCAGTCGAATCGCTCAGCCAGAACCCTGATCAAATCCGTACTAGTCTGCTCTCCTTGCATCCAAATAATCTTCATGACCTGCCATTCTGCATCTGAAATCTGCATAATCACACCTCCAAAATCTACATTTGTCGATTACAATTATCAGTATACTCTTAAAATCTACATTTGTCAACTATGAAATTAATCTTTTCTTTGAAAAATTGAATTTTAATCATTTGATAAAGGATTTTCAGTCAAATCTTACTATATAAACTATAAAAATATGCTATACTAAAGAAAAAAGAAAACAACCACTAGGGGTGCGTAAAGCTGAGATTAACGACTGTTAGACCCTTTGACTCAATCTAGGTAATGCTAGCTGATGGAAGTGGAAATGATAATGGGGACTAGCAGTCTTCTATTACCTTCCTAAAACAGACTTGCTTGTTCTTGAGAATACAAACTTCAGTTGGTTGGGAGGTTTTAGATGACTTATTTACCTGTTGCTTTGACCATTGCAGGGACTGACCCTAGTGGTGGTGCTGGCATTATGGCTGATTTAAAGTCGTTCCAAGCTAGAGATGTCTATGGAATGGCCGTTGTGACCAGTCTTGTCGCTCAAAATACCAGAGGTGTTCAATTGATCGAGCACGTTTCTCCTCAAATGCTGAAATCTCAATTGGAGAGTGTCTTTTCGGATATCAAGCCTCAGGCTGTAAAAACTGGAATGTTAGCAACTACTGAAATCATGGAAATCATCCAGCCCTATCTTAAAAGGCTGGACTGTCCCTACGTCCTTGACCCTGTTATGGTCGCTACGAGCGGAGACACCCTGATTGATACCAGTGCCAGAGACTACCTAAAAACAAATCTACTTCCCCTTGCAACTATTATTACACCCAATCTTCCTGAGGCAGAAGAGATTGTTGGTTTTTCAATCCATGATCCTGAAGACATGCAGCGTGCCGGTCGCCTGATTTTAAAAGAATTTGGTCCTCAGTCTGTTGTCATCAAAGGAGGACATCTCGAAGGCGGTGCCAAGGATTTCCTCTTTACCAAGGAGGACCAATTTGTCTGGGAAAGTCCACGAATTCAAACCTGTCATACACATGGTACTGGATGTACCTTTGCTGCAGTGATTACCGCTGAACTAGCCAAGGGGAAAACCCTCTATCAAGCAGTCGATAAAGCCAAGGCCTTTATCACGAAAGCCATCCAAGACGCCCCTCAACTCGGTCATGGTTCTGGCCCAGTCAACCATACAAGCTTTAAAGATTAAAAAAACTCTCTAGTTCCCACTTTAAGGGAATTAGAGAGTTTTTATACTCTTCGAAAATCTCTTCAAACTACGTCAGCTTTATCTGCAACCTCAAAGCTGTGCTTTGAGCAACCTGTAGCTAGCTTCCTAGTTTGCTCTTTGATTTTCATTGAGTATTAATTAGAAAATAATGTCATCCAACTTTGTCAAAAAGGCTTGCGTTTTTGCCTCTATATCTTCTGCCTGCATCAGATCGCGTACGACTGCTACTCCAGCTATACCCGTTCCGATAAGTTGGTCAATGTTTTCTGATGTCAAGCCGCCAATGGCAACTACTGGAATGGCGACCGTTTGGCAAATTGTTTTCAAGGTTGAAATCAGGGTGATAGGCGCATTTTCCTTGGTCGTAGTCGGGAAAATGGCTCCTGTCCCCAAGTAATCCGCACCTGATTCTTCCGCTTCAAGTGCTCTTTCTACAGTTTTAGCTGTGACACCAAGTATTTTGTCAGGGCCCAAGACTTGTCGGGCAACCGAAACGGGTAACTCATCGTCTCCGATATGCAGACCAGCAGCATCAACCGCAAGACAAACATCCAAACGATCATCGATTATCAGGGGTACCTGATAGGCATCTGTTATTTCCTTGACTTCTTTTGCCAGTTGATAATATTGATTGGTTGTGAGATTTTTTTCTCGTAATTGGACTATGGTAACCCCTGAACGGCAAGCCGTCTCAACTTTTTTAAGAAAGCTTTCCACGGAATCTTGGTAGCGGTTGGTTACCAGATACAGTCTAAGTGCTTCTCTATTCATAAATGTCTCCTTTGATGGCATCTAGCCAATTTTCATCTCTTTTGAGGAGCGAAAGCTGATTGAGTACTTGGTAACGAAATTCTTCCAATCCCATTCCTTGAACAACTATTCTCTCAGCAGAAATATTAAGATAAGAAACCGCTAGGCAAGAAGCTTCAAAGGCAGTCTTTCCTTGGCTGAGAAAAACAGCTGTCAAGGCTCCAACCAAGTCTCCTGTCCCTGTTATCCAGTCTAATTCTGCACAGCCATTTCCCAGTACAGCGACCTGATTCTTCGAAACGATGAGGTCCTTGGGGCCTGTGACTAAGAATGACATACCTGGATAGGTCTGACACCAGTCTTTCAAAACTTGAAGTAAATCCTCAGTTTCTTGATCTTTAGCACTCGCATCGACCCCAACGCCGTGGTGCTTTAAGCCAACAAGACTTCGAATTTCTGACATGTTTCCTTTAAGGACCGTAGGTCTATAGTCTAAAAGGTCTTTAACTAAGCTCTTACGAATGGATGAAGCTGTTACGCCAACTGCATCTACTACCATTGGGAGACAAACTTTATCTGCATAAGAGGCTGCCATACGGATTGCTTTTTCCTTCTCAGCTGACAAATGTCCCAAATTGATGAAGAGTGCCTGGCTTTGCTTAGTAAAATCAAGAACCTCACGGGGATCATCTGCCATAACTGGTTTACACCCCAGAGCCAAAATCCCATTTGCTAGCATCTCACAAGAAATCTCATTGGTAATACAGTGAATTAGGGAACTAGAGCCTATAGGAAAGGGATTTGTAAATGCCTGCATCAGTCTATCCTCTCAGCAAAGAAATATCCCTGCACTTTTTTAAAGAATTCCTGCTTGATTAAAAATCGAAAGGCAATAAAGGAAATCGCTGTACCAATCAAGGTTGCTCCGAAAAATCGAGGAGTATAGATAAACCAGCTAAGCTTTGCAGCCGATCCTGTAAAGAGTACCATAACAGGATAGGAAACAATAGAACCAATAATACCTGTTCCCAAAATTTCTCCCAAGGCAGAAAAGTAAAATTTTCGACCATACTTATAAAAGAGACCTGCAAGAAGGGCTCCAAAAGTCGCTCCTGTGAGAGCTAAAGGCGGAATCCCTTGAGTCGTCATACGGATAAAGGCTGTCACTGTAGCCATAGCCAAAGCATAAACAGGTCCCATCATGATTCCTGCTAGAATATTGACTACACTGGACATCGGTGCCATTCCCTCAATCCGAAAGATAGGTGTAAGGACTACATCAAGGGCAATCATCATAGATAAAATGGTTAATTTGTGAACTTGCAATTGGTTCTTTCTCATATTTCTATTCTTCTCCTTTTTCTAAAGAGTGTAAATCACTCTTCCATGTCTGGTGTTGGTAGGCCATTTCCCAAAACTTGGCTTCCATGTGAACACTAATGTGGAAGGCATCTAGCATTTTTTTCCTGTCTGTCTCATCACTTTCTCGATAGAGTTGATTAACCAGCGCTCCCTCCTCTCTGATCTGTTGCTCTAACTCATCCGTAATATAAGTTTCAATCCATTGTTGGTAGAGAGGATTTGGTGATGGTTTAAGATTAAGTGATTTGCCTATATCATGATATAGCCAAGGACAAGGCAGCAAGCTCGCAAAAGCAATGGCTAGATTTTCTTCTTCAAATTGACGATAAATGTGAGAGATATAATGATAGCAGGTTGGCGCAATTAGATGTTGCTCCATTTCCTGGTCGCTGATTTCCAATTCCTTGAAAAATTGTTGGCGGATAAATAACTCACCCTCTACTAAACTCTGAGCATTTTGTTTCAAGAGTCTTTTCATCTCTTGGTTTGAAGTCTTATCAGCCAAGAGGTGATAGGCTTCTGAGAAGGCCTTCAAATAGTAGGCATCCTGAATCAAGTAATAGCGAAAGATGGACGGGTCTAAATTTCCCTCTTGTAACTGTAATACAAAGGGGTGATGAAAGGAAGCCTGCCAAGCTTCCTTGGATAATTCCATCGCAATATCTGTAAATTCCATAATAACTCCTTTATAAAAATAGACTAGTTTGAAGTAATAAAAAGAACAGCAAGTAGATGAATATTGTCCTTTGAGGAATATAAAAAGTCCGATAGCTATTCTCCACCTGTGCATGCTCGTCATATCCATGCGCCGACAGGGCTCTCAGGTAAAGATGGCGCCACCTAAAGACTGTCATCAGAACCTTGCTATAAATCAAGGGAGACCAAAAATGAAGTTCTTGACCGCGTAATAAGCAAGCTTCCTTGAGGGACTTGATTTCTTGCTGGATAAGGGGAAAGGAATTGAATACCACAATCAAGGCATAGGCCCAAGAGCGTGATAACCCCTTTTGAGCCAAGTACAAGAGAAGCTCTTTTAGGGAAATAGAGGAAACAAAGACAAGACCGATACAAACTGTCACAAAGGCCCTCGTTCCAAGCACGACTGCCTGCGAAGCATCTCCATGTAACTGAACTGCCCAGTAGTTGGCAAAGGATGGCAAAATGGCGAGCAGAATCATCCAAGCCAATACTTTAAATCGACGGTAATAGAGCATAAAGAGAATACAAAATGCGACTACCGAAAGATTCAGAGTAATCGAAGGAATGAAAGATGTTTCCAAGGATAAAATCAGCAAGAAGAGACTGATAATCGGTGTCTGGGTTGCTACTTTGACCATACTACTTCACCTCCCCTTGGGTATTGCTACTCTGAGATGTGAGTGGTTTGGTAATTGTCACTGCTTTCACATGACTGAGACCCTGACTAGTCATCTCAATCCAATAATCAACCACAGAGATCAAGGGATCTAAACGATGGCTAATGATCAGAAAACTTCTTCCCTGATTTCTGTCCTCCACAATCCACTTGCAAAAATAATGGCAAGCTCTATCATCCAAACCTGCAAAAGGTTCATCTAGTAAAATCACAGAAGCCTTGCTGGTCAAGATGGTCAAGAGCTGAAGAATCTTTTGCTGACCACCACTTAGTTGATAGGGACTCTTATCAAGAGCCTGCTCCAGATCAAAATATCGTAAAGCTTGGAAAATGCGCTGATTTCTTTCAGAATCAGGTCCATCTAATTGAAGTTCCTCTCGCAGACTGACTCGGATAAACTGTTTCTCAGCTTCCTGAACAACACCCGTCAGGTCACGATACAAACTCTTTTTCTTTTTCAGGACTGTCCCCCTCCAAGTAATTCGTCCTTTATACTTTTGAAATTGAAGAATAGACCGAAAGAGGGTTGATTTCCCGACACCATTATCACCCAAAATACAGGAAATTCCTTTATAGAATGTGAAATCCGCAATCGAAAAGAGGGGGCGCTTATCCAGCTCACAAGTCGTTCCATCCATATGGAATAGTTCTGGACTAGAAGCAACTTCCTTTGAAGCAACCTGTGTCGTCTCAGAGGTAGGGATTTTAAATACTTCCCTTAGTTGACCATCTCTTAGCTCCACCATATGGTCGATATAGGCTTCATAGTCCGTTAAATCATGGTCGCACAAAATAACTGTCTTCCCATCAGAGACCAACTCTTTTAGAATCTCCAATATCTCTATCCTACTCTTGCGGTCAATGGAAGAGAAGGGCTCATCCAAGAGATAGACCCTAGGATTCATAGCAAAGAGAACTGCCAGTGCAGCCTTTTGCTTTTCTCCACCTGATAAGTGATGGATGGGACGGTGCAAGATAGCCTTGCAGCGACATTGCTGGACAACCTCTGCTATTTTAGAAGCAATTTCCTGAACGGGATGCCCAATATTTTCCAAGGTAAAAACCAGCTCCTCAAACAAGTTCTCCATGGTAAATTGATGATTGGGATTTTGAAAGAGAATACCAACCGTCTGGACACGTTCGATAATAGAAAGTTGACTGACCTCCCTCCCATTTATCAGGACTTGACCGCTATAGGGAAGAGAACTGACTTGGGCAATCATTTGAAAGAGACTAGATTTTCCTGAACCGCTGCTTCCAACTAACAAGGTAAAGGCTTGCGCATGAAAAGTAAAATCAAGTGGCTCAGAGAAGATTGGGGACTGAATCGCTCGTAGTTCCAGACCCATCTATGCCTTGCCTCCAGCTGCAAACTGATGATAGAGTTTGACAATAGCACGAACCAAGATGGTACAGAAGAAAAAGACGGAAATAAAACGTACTACAAGCAAGGAAAGGACAAAAGGAAGGGAGAAGGCGTAGTAACCTAACTTAATGTATTCATAGACAAAGCTAACAAGCGTAATTCCAATACTATTGGCAGTTAGAGAGAGCCAACTTTCATAGCGATTCTTGGTTACGATAAAACCAAGTTCACTTCCCAAACCTTGAACCAAGCCAGACAAAAGGGCACCTAGACCGAATTGGCTACCATAAAGGACTTCAGCAAGCGCAGCTAGCACTTCTCCAATCGTTGCGCTTCCCACTCTTGGAACAAAGATGGCCGCAATGGGCGCAGCCATACACCAGAGACCAAAGAGGATTTCATTGGCAAAGGCCTGCAAACCAAGAGGGGCTAAAATCAGAGTGAGGATATCAAAGAGATAGCCGGATCCCACAAAAACGCCACCAAAAAAGATAGACAAGAAAGCAAGTAAGATAACATCTTTTAATTGCCATTTTTTCAACATAAAAAACTCCTTTTTAAAGAAAAGTGGGGCATTCAAGGAGACCTACCTAAATGCTTTGCATCATCTTCATCCAGTTTCGTAAAAGAAAAAACTCTAATTACAGATAGGAATTAGAGTTCAGCTTACAAGATTAGATAGTTCTTTCGACATACGAAAAAAACATTTCACATTTCCCTTCGCCAGTCTTAACTGTATCAGGTTCAATGGGTATCATCTCAGCCTAAAGCACCCCAAATGTCTTTATTATTTAATTATATAAATATTATAACAAACGATTTTTTCTAGTTCAAGAAATTGAACTGGAAATACAGCCTTGCACTCACAAAGACAGCAGATCTTTCGTTTGCAAAAAACAAATGTCTTGTTTGATAGATTAGCCATTTGAGCTGAATCTGGACATAGCTTTTTAGAAAAAAGAAAATCCTACTCCCTCAAAATCCAAGGAAAAATTGATAGCTATTGTTCACTCATTTCTCGAACAGTTTTTTCTATATTTTTTGCATACGATATTGCTGAAATGATTGAAACACCATCAACATTGGTCTTCATAATGTCTTTAATATGTTGCGTCTGTATCCCACCAATTGCAACTAAGGGCATTTGTGGCAATAGTTTTCTCATCAATTTAAGACCTTCATAACCTATAGCACCACCAGCATCGTCCTTTGACTGGGTATCAAATACAGGACCAACACCAACATAATCTACATATTCAACTTTTGATTGTTGAAATTCTTCCTCGTTTTTTATAGAAAGACCAATTATTTTATCTGGCATCAATTTTCTAATTTCATCAACTCCAAGGTCATCTTGTCCTACATGTACGCCATCAGCGTCAATTTCCATTGCCAAATCAATATCATCATTAACAATAAACAGAACATTGTATTTTTTACAAAGATCCTGTAGTTTAATTGCTAATTCGACTTTTTCTTTACCTTCTAAGGCTCCCTCCCCTTTTTCACGGAATTGAAATAAGGTTATACCACCTTTTAAGGCTTCCTCAACGACCGTATATAGATCTTTTCCTTGGCAAGTAGTCGTTCCACAAATAAAATATAGTTTTAGTAATTCTTTTTGAAACATCTTACTTCACTCTTTTGAATTTCTTTACATCTTCATCTGTAATCTCGTATAAGGCATTTATAAATTCAACTTTAAATGTTCCAGGAAGATGTCCATTTGGACGTTTTTCTGCCATTTCTCCAGCGATATTGTAAACCAACATTGCTGTTTCTAATGATTTCAATTCTTGACCTTTTTCAAGTCCGATAAAGCTTGCTACTACAGCACCTAATAAGCATCCTGTCCCAATAACTTTTGGCATCATGGCACTACCATTATGAATAGTTACCACTTCTCCATTTACCGCAATAGCATCCACTTCACCTGTTACTACAATTGGAATATTGAACTTCTCATTTGCTGCTAGAGCAATTTCGTCAATATTATCTACACCCGCACTATCTACTCCTTTAGATTCCACATTTATTCCTACTAAAGAGGCAATCTCGCCAGCATTTCCTCTAATCGCTGCTAGTTTGTAATTGTTAATTAGATCATCTGCTACTTTTTTTCTATATTCTCCTGCTCCACAGGCTACAGGATCTAAAACTGCTGGGACATTATATTTCTCTGCAATTTTCAAAGCAGCTTGGTATAATTTCCAATTTTCATCTGTCAATGTTCCTATGTTTATTAATAAACCTCCAGCATACTTTAACAAATCCTCTAAATCTGCAGGAAACTCACTCATGGCTGGTGAGGCACCCAATGCTACTAATCCATTTGCTGTGAAATTTTTTACTACATCATTGGTTATACAAATGACTAATGGTGCTTTTTCTTTTAATAATTTTAAACTTGTCATATTGAAATCCTTCCTTTTCACTTTATACGATCTACTGATTTCGATTTATCTCTATCTTTCGTTAAGAAATTTTTTTATTTACATTGAATAATTTACCTCATCAAATTTGTAAATATCCTAAACCTTCACTAGGCGTCATAGCCAATATCAAAAAAGGCTAATTCTAAGGCAACTGCTTGATTCCAGCGTTCCTGAAGTTCTGTCAAATCTTCTCGACCTTTCCCGAAACGATTGAGTTCGTCAACCAGAAATTGAACCCACTCTGCAAAGAAAGGACCTCTGTGGAGATTGATCCATTCCGAATGAATATAGGCTTCAGGTAGAGCCAAATCTTTAGAACCCCAGTCTAGATAGAGCCCTTCTGCAATGACCAGCATGACCAAAAGATGGGCATAGTCTGATGATGACACAGCAGAATACATAAGCTCCTGAAAGGCTTTTGTTACAGGATGCAAAGTCACTTCCTGATAATCATTCTCAGATACTTTTAACTCTTTAAAAGCCTTTTGGAAATAACCGTCTTCATCTGCTTCAAGAAAGCCTAGTTGCTTGGCAAAACGAAGCTTGGATTCAAGCTGGTCTGCGTGGGCTACGCAAGCACCCAGCATGGATAAGAAGGCATCAAAGAAGTGATAATCTTGAATCAGGTATTCTTTTAAGACCTTATTCTCAATTGTCCCCACAAAAAGTTCCTGAACAAAACGATGATTGATTGCATCCTGCCAATCCTTCTGACTGCTTTTTAATAATTCTCCAACAATCAAACCTGGCTCAAATGCATAGTCTTGTGTTTCCATATTTACTTTTCCTCTCTTTACTCGTTCGTAATCGACAAAACATCAAGAAAATCCTAGTTTTACTTGACCTTTTTAAAGAAAATCAAGGGCGTTCAAGAAGAGCTACCTAAATGCTTTGTATCACCTTCATCCAGCTTATATAAACAAAAAAACTCCAATTACAATCAAGAATTAGAGTTTAGCTTACAAGATTCGATCGTTCATTTCGCCATACGAAAAAACGTTTCACATTTCCCTTCGCCAGTCTTAACTGTATCAGGTTCAATGGGTATCATCTCAGCTTAAAGCACCCCAAATGTCTTTATTATTTAATTACTGGACCAGTATAGCAAAAAATGAAAGCCCTAGCAAGATATTTGATTGAAAAATATATTTATATAGATTTTCTAGCGATTTATTTTTCCTATACACAAAGAAAAACCTCCACACTTAGTGGAGGAAATCTGTTTTATCAATACAATTTTAAGTCACGAGAATCAACTGGGAAGCTTGGGTTATATGGATTGTGACGTAGTTTAAAGTGTTTGACATCTTCAATGGTCTGAGTCCCAGACAATTGCATGACTGTCTTCAATTCCGCATTCAAGTGTTCAAAGACTTGACGTACACCAACACTACCACCAAGAGCCAGACCATAAATAACTGGGCGTCCAATGGCTACTAAGTCTGCTCCAGAAGCCAAGGCTTTAAAGACATGTTGTCCACGACGAATGCCAGAATCAAAGACGATTGGAACACGTTTATCAACTGCTTCTGCTACTTCTTGAAGCGAGTCAAAAGCTGCTGGCCCACCATCAATTTGACGGCCACCGTGGTTGGTTACCCAGATACCAGAAGCTCCCGCAGCAAGCGAACGTTCAACGTCCTCACGGCATTGTGGCCCTTTGACATAAACAGGCAGTCCTGAGTATTCAGCGATAAATTCTACGTCGCGTGGAGACAAGCGTTGTTTAGCTGATTTGTAAACAAAATCCATTGATTTACCAGCACCTTCTGGCAGGTATTCTTCAACAATAGGCATGCCAACTGGGAAGACAAAACCATTACGCTTATCTACTTCACGATTGCCCCCTACAGTAGCATCTGCCGTCAAGACAATCGCTTTATACCCTTCAGCCTTCACACGGTCCATGATGTGGCGGTTGATACCGTCATCCTTACTAAAGTAAAATTGGAACCAATGAGGTGTCCCTTGAAGGGCTTCCGTAATTTCTGGAAGGTCGACAGTAGAGTAAGAGCTGGTTGTATAAAGAGAACCAAACTCATGCACACCACGCGCAGTCGCCACTTCACCCTGTTCATTTGCCAATTTATGAGCCGCAACAGGTGCCAAAATGATTGGTGAAGACAATTTTTCACCTGCAAATTCAATCTCTGTACTTGGATTTTCAACATCGCAGAGCGTATGAGGAACGATGAGTTTGTGGTTAAAGGCACGAATATTCTCACGCAAAGTGAAAGTATCTTCCGCCCCACTAGCGATATAGCCAAATGCTGCTTTAGGGATAACTTGTTGCGCCATTGGCTCCAAATCATAGGTATTAATGAAATCTACATGACCTTCTGCATTGCTTGTTTTGTATGACATAAAATGCCCTCCTTAATAAGTAAGCGTTTACTTTGTATATTACAAAAATATCTTAACTCTTTTTTCAAAACTTTTCAAATATTTTGTTTGGAAATTTCAGAAATTTTATGTCTATGATAAAAAATCCTTATAACGGCAATAAAAAATAGATATTATCCAAAGAAGATTTTAAGTGCTACAATAACTGTATTATTTCTAGATGGGAGGTTCTATTTTTGGATTGGTCCATTGTTGAACAATATCTACCACTATATCAAAAGGCATTCTTTCTGACCTTGCATATTGCAGTTTGGGGAATTTTGGGATCCTTTCTGCTCGGTTTAATCGTTAGTATCATCCGACATTATCGAATCCCTATTTTAGCGCAAGTAGCGACAGCCTATATTGAATTGTCACGTAATACGCCCCTTTTGATTCAACTCTTCTTTCTCTACTTCGGTCTTCCCCGAATCGGGATTGTCCTATCTTCAGAAGTCTGTGCCACTTTAGGACTGGTCTTTTTAGGAGGCTCCTATATGGCAGAATCTTTCCGAAGTGGGCTGGAATCCGTCAGTCAAACCCAGCAGGAGATTGGATTAGCAATCGGTCTGACACCTCTACAGGTCTTTCGCTATGTGGTTCTTCCGCAAGCAACAGCGGTGGCCCTACCGTCTTTTAGTGCCAATGTCATTTTCCTCATCAAGGAAACCTCTGTTTTCTCAGCAGTAGCTTTGGCCGACCTCATGTACGTCGCCAAAGATTTGATTGGGCTCTACTATGAAACAGACATTGCGCTGGCTATGTTGGTAGGTGCTTACCTTATCATGTTGCTACCCATCTCACTGGTCTTTAGCTGGATAGAAAGGAGGCTCCGCCATGCAGGATTCGGGAATCCAAGTACTTTTTCAGGGAAATAATCTCTTGAGAATCTTACAGGGATTGGGCGTTACGATTGGGATATCCATCCTGTCTGTCCTCTTATCCATGATATTCGGAACAGTCATGGGAATCATCATGACCTCCCATTCTAGAATCGTACGATTTTTGACACGATTGTATCTGGAATTTATCCGTATCATGCCCCAGCTGGTGCTACTCTTCATCGTTTATTTCGGCTTGGCTCGAAACTTTAATATTAATATCTCAGGTGAGACTTCAGCTATTATCGTTTTTACCCTCTGGGGAACAGCTGAAATGGGGGACTTGGTCCGTGGAGCCATCACTTCCCTCCCTAAGCATCAGTTTGAAAGTGGACAGGCGCTCGGCTTGACCAATGTTCAACTTTACTACCACATTATCATCCCACAGGTTTTGAGAAGACTGCTACCGCAGGCCATTAACCTTATCACTCGGATGATCAAAACCACTTCCTTAGTCGTATTGATTGGAGTTGTAGAGGTTACCAAAGTTGGACAACAAATCATTGATAGCAATCGCCTGACCATCCCAACTGCTTCCTTCTGGATTTATGGAACCATTCTAGTCTTGTATTTCGCAGTCTGTTTCCCTATTTCCAAACTATCCACTCACTTAGAAAAACATTGGAGGAACTAAATGTCTGAAACTATTTTAGAAATCAAGGAACTAAAAAAATCCTTCGGAGACAATCCCATCCTCCAAGGTCTATCCCTACAAATCAAAAAAGGAGAAGTTGTGGTCATCCTAGGACCATCCGGTTGTGGGAAAAGTACCCTCCTTCGTTGCCTCAATGGCTTAGAAAGTATTCAAGGTGGAGATATTCTTCTGGATGGTCAGTCTATCGTTGAAAATAAAAAAGATTTTCACCTAGTTCGTCAAAAGATTGGCATGGTCTTTCAAAGTTATGAACTTTTTCCCCATCTGGATGTCCTACAAAACCTTATCCTAGGCCCTATCAAGGCTCAGGGAAGGGACAAGAAAGAAGTGACAGAGGAAGCTTTGCAATTACTAGACCGTGTCGGTTTGCTAGATAAACAACATAGCTTTGCGCGTCAATTATCTGGTGGACAGAAGCAACGGGTTGCAATTGTCCGTGCCCTCCTCATGCATCCAGAAATTATCCTCTTTGACGAAGTGACTGCTTCGCTGGATCCAGAAATGGTGCGTGAGGTTCTGGAACTCATCAATGACTTGGCTCAAGAAGGCCGTACCATGATTCTAGTAACTCACGAAATGCAGTTTGCCCAAGCTATTGCGGACCGCATTATCTTCCTCGACCAAGGGAAAATCGCTGAAGAAGGAACTGCTCAAGCCTTCTTTACCAATCCACAGACCAAACGAGCTCAGGAATTTTTAAATGTCTTTGACTTTAGCCAATTTGGCTCATATCTATAAAGGAGATTTTTATGAAACTACTCAAACCACTCTTAACTGTTTTGGCACTTGCCTTTGCCCTTATCTTTGTCACTGCTTGTAGCTCAGGTGGAAATGCTGGTTCGTCATCTGGTAAAACCACTGCCAAGGCTCGCACAATCGATGAAATCAAAAAAAGCGGTGAGCTACGAGTCGCCGTGTTTGGAGATAAAAAACCGTTTGGTTACGTTGACAATGACGGTTCTTACCAAGGTTACGATATTGAACTTGGGAACCAACTGGCCCAAGACCTTGGTGTCAATGTTAAATACGTTTCAGTCGACGCTGCCAACCGTGCGGAATACTTGATTTCAAACAAGGTGGATATTACCCTTGCCAATTTTACAGTAACTGACGAACGCAAGAAACAAGTTGATTTTGCCCTTCCATACATGAAAGTTTCACTTGGAGTCGTATCACCTAAGACTGGTCTCATTACAGACGTCAAACAACTTGAAGGTAAAACCTTGATTGTCACAAAAGGAACGACTGCTGAGACTTATTTTGAAAAGAATCATCCAGAAATCAAACTCCAAAAATACGACCAATACAGTGACTCTTACCAAGCTCTTCTTGACGGACGTGGAGATGCCTTCTCTACTGACAATACGGAAGTCCTAGCTTGGGCGCTTGAAAATAAAGGATTTGAAGTAGGAATTACTTCCCTCGGTGATCCAGATACCATCGCAGCAGCAGTTCAAAAAGGCAACCAAGAATTGCTAGACTTCATCAATAAAGATATTGAAAAATTAGGTAAGGAAAACTTCTTCCACAAGGCCTATGAAAAAACACTTCACCCAACCTACGGTGACGCTGCTAAAGCAGATGACCTAGTTGTTGAAGGTGGAAAAGTTGATTAGTCATTAACTCTTAAAAGGGACTGGAGTTTAAGCTCCAATCCCTTTTTAAGATTTTACCTATAACATTCTGAGTCTATCTAAGATGTTCAATCTGAACACAGTGTACATACTTTATCTTCTATTGAATATACTTTATCACATAAGATACGAATATCCTCTTCACTATGACTAGCAATCAAAATTGTTGTTCCTTTTTCACTAGAGAGCTTTCTAAACAATGTTCTCATATTTTCTACACTTGATTTATCCAAGGCATTCATAGGTTCATCTAGTAAAAGAATAGAGGGATTCTCCATAATTGCTTGAGCAATCCCTAGCTTTTTCCTCATACCTAGCGAATAAGTTTTAACTTTCTGGTCTTTTTGCTCATATAGACCAACTATTTTCAGTGTATCATTGATTTCCTGATTACCAACTACTCCTCGTATGCTTGCCAAATATTGTAAATTCTTAAAGCCACTATAATAATTTATAAAACCAGGTTCTTCAATCAAAGCTCCTAAATTAGCTGGAATTTTTCTCTCAGGAACAATATTTTCCCCATTGATTAACACTTCTCCATAAGACGGACTATATAAACCAGCTATTAATTTAAACAATACACTTTTCCCTGAGCCATTCGCACCAGTAATTCCTATAATTTCCCCCTGTTTACAACTAAAATTAAGGTTTTGAAAAACACATGTTTTTTTTAATTCCAACTGAATATTTTTTAATGTAATTATTTCATTCATTCTATAAACCTCCTCTTTTGACGAGTGAAATAGAAAATGCTTTTAAAAAGAAAGACTAAAAATAGCAACTGAAGAAATAGATCTCGTCCTATATCTCCATTTCCTCTATTCAGAATATAAAATAGATAATTGGTTCGACTCCCCACAAACAAACTGCCAAACACAATCATGAGTAAAAAGAAGCTAACACAAGAAAAGTTCATTTGCTCATTCGCTCCTAGTATGTATAACGTAAAGCAAAGCAAGGATAGCACACAAACATTCAAAAAATCAACTATAAACAAAACTCCTATATCCCAGTTTGGTAACTGTAACATAAATTGAATCACTAGAACTTTTACCATGATTAAAACGAGTCCATAAAGAAAACAGGTCCAAATCTGATACCTAATCCAGAGCTTAATAGAAGAAAATCGAATCACTTCCATAAAGAAATCGGATGCTCTTCTACGATATACAACTGCTAGAAAAAATGTATGAATAATAAACCAATGAAGCAACCATATAGATAAGACTAAAAAAGAGTTTTGACTCAGATTAGGCCCTTTTAAAATTTCTATAACAAGTCTATCATTTCCTTCTAACCAATACCATAATCCTAAACAAATCAATATCCAAAAAAGAACATAACCCCAAAAGTACTTGGTATAGATTATCTGATTCAACCTCCACATGTGACTACTTAACTTTCCCATTTCCAACTTTTACACTCTCCTCCAGTTTCTATGAACAGAAAATACAGTCAATGGAATTATGATAGATAGTAATGTAAGCCAATAAATCAAAGCATACGGATTGGAATTTACCATATACTGAAAAATTGGCAATAATCCAATTATCCCATTGTTCAACTGATAAATCCAGAATAAGGATTCTACAAATAAAAAAGTAAACAGAAATACTAAGCTCATGTTTGATTTTTTAAACCAAGAAAAACTGCTAATAGTAAGTAAGGATAAAAAGAAATAGTATGCTATATAAGAGAAAAAAAATCCTATAAAGAAACTAGCATTGTTTGCAATACTTATACCATAAAATTCTCTTAAAAAATCAACCTCCTTTATCTCCAAAGAAAAGCTAAAACCATTACTAAATGCAATTAGAAAAATCAATAAAAATAAAGTCGCCGTCCAAATCCCCGTACTAAGAGCTGCTAATTTGAAACTAAAACTGGTAAAGTGCTTAATTGATTTCAGACGAATGCGGCACTCCAACCTATTAAAATAGTTATTCATCAAATGAAAAAAGAATAATATATATGTGAACGGAAAGCAATATACTCCAGTTGTAATATCTTGAAGTAAGACTAAGAGCCATTCTAATACATTTGGATGGATTGAATATTGGCGACATCGCAGTAAATATACTGTACTAGATAAAATACAGGATAGCAGTAATATAAAATAAACCAATACTGATAAAAAATCTTTTTTGTAAAATTGAACAAATTGTTTCATTATACGTAGTCCTCTGAATGTAGAAAAAATGTACCATAAACAACCAAACAACTAACAAATAAAATAAAAGCAAGATGCCCACTAACTAAGGAAAGACTGATATCTTTCTGATATCCCAAAGCTAATGTTGTCACAGGTTCTAAGTAAGATAGCTCTAAAATACCCCAAAAAATACCCCCAACCATCATATAGGCAACTGGGATGAAAATAGCTCCTAATTTTTTCTTCACTAGCAAAGCACTAGCTAGTCCAAAAATAGAGAACACAGCGCCCCAAACTCCATACCAGAGAGTCGTTACAAGACTATAGAGAAACTGATTAGAATCAAATAATTCTTTTAAGGCACCACTATAGTCTCCAATATAAATTTCCTGATAAGGAGTCACTAAAAGATTAATTCCTAATAATAATAAATAGGGGAGAAAAAAGACTAGAAAAGAAGAAATAATTACAGTACTACCCACAATAGCCAGATACTTCTTTTTAGAAATTCGACACAATTGTGCTGTTAGAAAATGACTCTCAGCATCCTCTATTATCTGACTAGAATAGGGCAGTGTACAGATAAGTGCAGCTACTAGGCTAATCGGTGAAAATCCTCTAATAGAAGAAGCGGCAAAAAAAATCGATAAACCTTCAATTTTATAAATACCATTGAAAGCAAGGAAATTTCCTAAACCCATGCAAAGAAGGGTCAAAAATAAAGACATATAAAACCGAGGTGATTTAACGACTCGTACAAGATTACAAATAAAAAATTCCATCCCAACTCCTCCTTATAATAAGAATAGGGTGTAGCATTCTTTTTTCATGCTACACCCACAATCAACCATCTTTAAGACTTACTCTGACAAGTAAGTTAATAAGAATCTGGACTCCAAGAACCTGAAGTATGAATTCTTACATGATTTCCAAACTGTGGCGCCATAGCTAATCTAGTATCAGAACCAATATAATTATCACCACCTCCATCATAGTACATGACAATCCTAGAGCCAGAACTCAATTGATATACTGTAGTGATATCTGCCCCACTATAGGCGCTACGAATAGAGGTATTTAACGTTTTACCGCCACCAGTGCTGTAATTATTATTAATTCCAGCAGAGGCGTTTTCTTTCTCAAGCGCACTAGTTGTATCCGAATGAAAACGCGGCAACGTTAAATCATAATCTCCAACCTGTCTAGCTAAGACTGTAGGGAGAAACAAACTAGCTGCAATTGTAACTACGCAAAAAAGGGAATATATTTTTCTTCTTTTCATGACATCGTCCTCCTAAAAAGTGATAAACAAGATAGTTGATTGATCAATTTGATACATATTATATTTTCATTATATCAGCAAAAGAAAGCGCTGTCAATTATTTTATTTAAAATATTGTCATATTTTAAATATCTTAAATAAAATGGTTAAAAGAGTCCGGGACAAAAAGATTTTAATTTTAGAAATTCTTTATTATAAATTTTAAAAAGCGATAGATTATACAAAAAAACGAACAAAACAGAATTCTAATTGTTAGATAACTCATTTTTGTTCGTTTTTTATGTTTAAGTTAGATTTTTGTCCCAGACTCGTCTCTCTTTATCTTACTGACCTAACCTTCTTGCCAATTTTCTTGGTCTTCTTTAAAGCGTTTTAGAAGGTCGAGTCCTTCTGGCGTGATATAGCCTTCTTCTTGGGCTAGGTGAATGAGTTCACTGTAGTTAGAAAGCGTCACAAGTTTGACACCTGCATCTGAGAAGTTCTTATCTGCTTTTGGCAATTGGTAACTGAAAATCGCTACTACTCCAAGCACATCTGCTCCTTCTCGTTTGGCTGCTGCTACTGCTTCAAGAACAGAACCACCTGTTGAAATAAGATCTTCCACCACTACCATTTTTTGACCCTGAGCTACGCGACCTTCGATTTGATTACCAGCACCGTGGTCTTTTGGTTTGCTACGGATGTAGGCAAATGGCAGATTCATCTTGTCAGCAATGATAGCTCCGTGTGGAATCCCTGCTGTTGCAGTTCCTGCAATGACTTCTACCTCTGGAAAGGCTTCTTTAATAGCTTCCACAAAGCCATTTTCAATTAAGGTACGAGTTTCTGGATAGGCTAGTGTCACACGATTATCAGTGTAAATCGGTGACCTGATACCAGATGCCCAAGTGAAAGGCTCCTCTGGTTTGAGGTAAACTGCTTGAATTTTCAAGAGGTGGCTAGCGATATCTTTAGCAAGTGTCATGGTCTTCTCCTTTTGTTTTTCTAATCTAGTTCTTTAATTCCAGTCCTGTGTCCATTCATCCTTGATGGCATGATAAGCTGCAACAGGATTCTCAGCTTGGGTAATGGGACGTCCCACTACGATATAGTCACTACCGATTTGATAGGCATCAGCAGGTGTCATCACGCGTTTTTGGTCTCCAACTGCAGCACCTGCTGGACGAATGCCCGGTGTCAGACAGATAAAATCTGGATTGGTGGCCTGCTTGATGAGTTGCACTTCCTGAGCCGAGCAAACAACACCATCTAATCCCGCTTCAGCCGTCTTCTTGGCATAATGAATCACTGACTCCTGCAGGCTGGTTTGGATGTTTTGAAAATCCTGCATCTGAGCTTCTGATGTTGATGTCAGCTGAGTCACTGCAATCAATTTGGCTTGACTTCCAAGACCTTCACGCGCAGCTTTCATCATCTCTACACCACCAGCCGCATGAACATTGGTCATATCTACACCAAGCTGAGACAGGATCTTCATAGCTGATTTAACTGTATTAGGAATATCATGCAGCTTGAGATCCAAAAAGACACTATGACCCTGATCTTTTAAGTAGGACACAATCTCAGGCCCTGTTGCGTAATAGAGCTCCATCCCTACCTTGAGATAAAGGCTTTCTTCTGCTGGAAAAAGAGCTAAGAATTCCTTGACTGCCTCAAAACTAGGAAAATCAAGAGCAATGACTGGACGATGTTCTCGCATAGGTTTCTCCTTTTACCTTTGCTAGTGAGAGAGTCTGGCCACAAGAAGCCACGAAAAAAGGAACCTGCCAACAGCAAGGTTCCACGAAAAATAGGTAGTCTCCACCCTTTCACCGTCTAACCTTAGCTGCCTCTCTGGACTGCTTTAAAGGTTTTCTATTATTCTATTATTTCTACTAGCACTTGTCAAGTAAAAACATGGCAACTAAAGAGTTATAGGAGAAAAGCTAAACCTAGCGACGCGATGAACGCTGACTTGTTTGGTTTCGATTGCTCTCTTCCTCCAATTTTTTCTTCTCTTCTTCCAATTTTTTCTGCTGTTCCTCCAGCCTTTTCTTCTCTTCCTCTTTCTGTTTCTTCTCAGCTTCCTTGGCCTCTTGTTTGGCTTTTTCCTCTGCCTCCATAATTAATTTATCCGCCACAGTATAGCTGTAAATTCCAGCTTCCATGTCAATCACACTCGGTTCTGACAATTGTGGCTTAATCTTACTGTAATATGGCAGTTTCTTACTCATTTCAGATAGAGGAACCAAAACTTCGTCCGAATCATTCATGGTCAATCGAATTAGATCTGATGTCACCTTGCTTGGGGCTAGTTCCACCTTTTGGATAGCCGCCTTGAGTTCTGGACTAATTTGAGCAAGTTCTGAGGTAAAGGTCTTGATTTGTTCGCTGTCATTAAAGAGAACTGATATATAAGTTTCTGGCAGACTGACCAAGCTCACAGAACTGGTTTCAAGCTGACCACTGGAAAGAATAGGATAATGATTTTCACCAGAAACATAGTAGGCAACAATATCGTATTCCTTAACCTTAATAGTAAACTTAGTTGGAAATTGATAGGCAAGCTGAGCTGATTCAACCCAATAGTTAGACTTGATCTGCTCTTCATATTTTGCCTTGTCTAGCAGAAGGTTAATCGTATAATCCGAATCCTGAATGCCTGAAGCCTGTCGAATATCATCATCTGTGGTTTGCACTGTTCCCTCAACATGAATATCCTTCATGGTCGCATAAGGACTAAGCAAATAAGCAGAGACAACCAATAAAATCAGACTGAGAAACAAAATCGAGATAGCCCGCCAGATATGAACTCCTGGAATTTTCGGTTTGACCGGTTTTTCCTTAACAGGCTTTTTCTCTGCCTTTTTATCCCGTTTATCCTCTTTCTCTGTCTTTTTAGACTTTGATTCTTCTTTGACTACTTCTTTTTTGACGTCTTCTGACTCTTCTACTTTTTCTTCAGCATCTTCCTTAGCTGATTTTGGGTCTTTTGGATCAGATTCACTCTCTTGGTCCTCGGTTGCATCTGAATTTTCAGATTTTGAAGCCATTCGAGCTTGTCTTTCCTTTTCCTTCTCCTCAGCTAGGGCTGCCTCTTCTTCAGCCTTCTTTTTTAGGTATTCTTGGTTTCGTTTCTGCCATTCTGATAACTCTTTAAATTCTTCGAGGATTTCTTTGCCCTCATTTTTCTTATCTTTTGACATTTACTTTCCTTATGATAAATCTTTTTTCAATAATTCATAAAAATCTGCTAGAGATTTCAATTCCTTAGAAGCCTTCATCTTAGATTGGTATTCTTCCTTGTGGCTTAGTAAGTGAGAAAGCTTCTCTTCCAAACTATCCAAGGTCAAATCGCTTTCTTGAAGCTCTTCTGCATAGCCTTTCTTAACAAAGTAAGCCGCATTTTCAATCTGGTCACCACGACTAGCCTCACGACCAAGTGGCACAATGACATGTAATTTTGCCATGGCCAAGAGCTCAAAAATCGTATTGGCACCACCACGTGTCACAACAATATCAGCCAATTCCATCAAAGGTTGATAGAGATTGGTCACATAATCAACACGAAAAAGATTTTGGCTCAACTCGTTCAGGCTAGAATCTCCTGTTAGATTGATAATATTGTAGCGTTCTGTCAGCTCTTTCTTATGGTCTGTCACCAATTGGTTAAATACACGAGCACCTGCTGAACCGCCAACAAACAATACTGTTGGCAATTTTGGATTAAAGTGGGTTTGAATATCCACCAATTCATCTGGTTCTAGAGTATTTTGGTCTGAAACCTTTGTCACTGCTCCCACATGCTCGACCTTAGACAAACTTGAAGCTTGCTCAAAGGTTGAATACATCTTCGTCGCAAATTTATAGGCGATTTTATTGGCCAAGCCCATGGACAAGTCAGATTCGTGAATAAAGACAGGCACTCCTGAAACACGCGCAGCGATAACAGGTGGCACAGAGACAAAGCCTCCCTTTGAAAAAAGTGCTTGTGGACGAAGTCGCAACATGATAAAGAGAGATTGGACAATTCCCCAACCAACTTTAAAGACGTCCAGCATATTTTGCCAAGAGAAATAACGACGCAATTTTCCAGTCGCAATAGAATGGAAGGTGACATCTAGACCTGACTTAAGGATTTCTTGGTGTTCGATACCACGCTTGTCTCCGATATAGTGGACTTCCCAGCCATCTTCGATGAACTTGGGCATTAACAAAAGATTGAGGGTAACGTGTCCAACCGTCCCCCCACCTGTAAAGACAATTTTTTTCATATTATTCCTTTAACTCCGCTACTGTGTCGATAAAGAGGTCGCCACGTACTTCAAAGTTAGCATACATATCCCAGCTGGCATTGGCAGGACTGAGCAGAACCACATCTCCTTGAGTAGCAAGATCGTAAGCCTTGCGGGTCGCATCTGCAATATCAGTCGCATCCACATAAGCGACACCAGCCTTGTCTGCTGCCCGTTTGACACGCTCAGCAGATTGACCGAGGATGACCATCTTCTTGAGTCCAGTAATGTCTGGTACCAATTCGTCAAACTCATTGCCACGGTCCAAACCACCTGCAATCAAGATGACCTTGCTGTTGTCAAATCCTGACAAGGCTTTTTGAGTAGCCAAGATATTGGTTGACTTGCTATCATTATAGAATTTGACACCCTTGATTTCATCCACAAATTGGAGACGGTGTTTGACACCACCAAAGGCTGAAAGAGTTTCTTTGATGGTTTGGTTGTCCACACCACGAAGCTTGGCTACAGCAATCGTCGCAAGGGCATTTTCCACATTGTGGCTACCTGGAACTCCGATTTCATTCGCTGCCATGACCACTTCCCCACGGAAGTAGAGCTGACCATCTTCCAAATAAGCTCCATCAACCTTTTCCTGTGTTGAGAATGGTACAACTGTAGCTTGTGTTTTAGTAGCCAATTCTTTTGCCAAGTCTTGGTTAAAGTTCAAGACAAGGAAATCAGCCACTGTCATCTTGTTCTGGATATTCCACTTGGCTGCTACATATTCCTCAAAAGAACCATGGTAATCGATATGAGTTGGCATGAGGTTGGTAATAACCGCAATCTCTGGATGAAATTCTTGCACACCCATGAGTTGGAAAGAAGAAAGTTCCATGACAAGAGTGTCCTTATCTGACGCAGTTTGGGCCACTTGACTAGCTGGATAGCCGATATTTCCTGATAAAAGACCATGTTGCCCAGCAGCAGTCAAAACTTCCCCAATCATGGTCGTTGTGGTTGTTTTTCCATTTGAACCTGTGATACCAATAATTGGTGCTTCTGAAATCAAGTAAGCCAATTCCACCTCAGTCAAGACTGGAATCCCCTTGGCCAAAGCCTTTTCAATCATGGGATTACTGTATGGAATACCTGGATTTTTCACCATAAGGGCAAAATCTTCATCCAAGAGTTCCAAAGGATGGCCACCTGTGATAACCTTGATCCCTTCTTCCAACAAACTTTGCGCAGCTGGATTGTCCTCGAATGGTTTCCCGTCATTTACTGTCACAATAGCACCTAGTTTATCCAACAAACGAGCTGCAGATTCACCAGACTTAGCCAAACCTAAAACAAGGACTTTCTTATTTTTAAATTGATCTATTACTTTCATGTCTCGAACCCCATTTCTACTCTTACTATTTTACCATTTTTATGGAAATAATTCTAAATGAAAATGCTCAGATTCAGCATTCTAACAAGCAAAAAGAGAGCCGAAACTCTCTTTTTATCTTCTTTTACTTTTATGGACCGACATGAGGGTAATATCTCGCAAGCTAAAGTATGCTAAGAAGAGCATGGCGACTGCGATGAAGAATTCTGTCGGTAGCTGAAAGATTTGCAGGACAGACAGCATAAGCAAAATCAAAAGTGCTACGAAAGCAAAGACGACAAGGACGATATTTACTGTCCCTTTAATGCTTTGTGGTGTCGCAAATACATAGAGTAGTAATAAGAGGATTCCTATGATTAAATAAACCATCTCTATCTCTTTCTAGCTCTTATTCAGCTGATTTTTTCTTCTTGTTAGCTTTCTCACGTTCTGCCTTGTTAAGGATTTGTTTACGCAAACGGATAGACTCAGGCGTTACTTCCATGTACTCATCGTCGTTCAAGAACTCAAGAGACTCTTCAAGTGTCAAAATACGAGGTGTCTTGATAACAGCTGTTTGGTCCTTAGTAGCTGAACGGACGTTGGTCATTTGTTTAGCCTTAGTGATGTTAACTGTCAAGTCGTTTTCACGAGAGTTTTCACCGATGATCATTCCTTCGTAAACCTCAGTACCTGGGTTAACAAAGATTGTACCACGTTCTTCGATAGACATAATTGAGTAAGTTGTAGCCTTACCAGCATCGATAGAAACAAGGGCACCACGGTGACGTCCACCGATTTCACCTGGAATCAATGGCAAGTATTGGTCAAAGGTATGGTTCATGATACCGTAACCACGAGTCATTGACAAGAACTCAGTTGAGTATCCGATCAAACCACGCGCTGGAACAAGGAAGACCAAACGAGTTTGACCATTACCAGTTGAAATCATATCCAACATTTCACCCTTACGTTCAGAAAGGCTTTGGATAACAGACCCTTGATATTCTTCTGGAGTGTCGATTTGAACACGTTCAAATGGTTCACATTTAACTCCATCGATTTCTTTTACGATAACCTCTGGACGAGATACTTGAAGTTCATAGCCTTCACGACGCATTGTTTCGATAAGGATTGACAAGTGCAATTCTCCACGTCCTGAAACAGTCCATTTATCTGGTGAATCAGTTGGGTCAACACGAAGGGAAACGTCTGTTTGCAATTCTGCCTGCAGGCGTTCTTCTACCTTACGAGAAGTTACCCATTTACCTTCTTTACCAGCAAATGGTGAGTTGTTAACCAAGAAAGTCATTTGAAGAGTTGGCTCATCGATGTGTAGGATTGGAAGAGCTTCAACTGCATCTGTCGGAGTGATAGTTTCACCGACAAAGATATCTTCCATACCAGAAACGGCAATCAAATCACCTGCTTTGGCTTCTTGGATTTCACGACGTTCCAAACCAAAGAAACCGAAGAGTTTGGTAACACGGAAGTTTTTAGTTGTGCCGTCAAGTTTAGAAAGGGTAACTTGGTCCCCAACCTTAACAGTACCACGGAAGACACGACCGATACCGATACGTCCAACAAAGTCGTTGTAGTCCAAAAGTGATACTTGGAACTGTAAAGGCTCATCTGAGTTATCTACTGGAGCTGGGATGTGGTCGATAATCGTGTCAAAGATTGGTGCCATAGTAGCTTCTTGGTCAGCTGGGTCATCTGACAATGAAGAAGTTCCGTTGATCGCTGAAGCATACACCACTGGGAAGTCAAGCTGGTCGTCATCTGCACCAAGCTCGATGAAAAGTTCCAAGACTTCGTCCACTACTTCTGCTGGGCGAGCTGATGGTTTATCGATTTTGTTAACAACCACGATTGGGACAAGGTCTTGTTCCAAGGCTTTTTTCAATACGAAACGAGTCTGTGGCATTGTTCCTTCGTAGGCATCTACGACTAAGACAACACCGTCAACCATTTTCATGATACGCTCAACTTCTCCACCGAAGTCCGCGTGTCCTGGTGTGTCCATGATGTTGATACGAGTTCCGTTGTAGGCAACGGCTGTATTTTTAGCAAGGATGGTAATTCCACGCTCTTTTTCGATATCGTTTGAGTCCATAGCACGCTCAGCCAATTCAGTACGTGCATCAAGCGTTTCTGATTGTTTCAATAATTCGTCAACGAGGGTTGTTTTACCGTGGTCAACGTGGGCGATAATCGCAATGTTACGGATATCTTCTCTTAATTTTGTCATGATTTCCTCTATAATATTCAAAATTTATTTTCTAACTGAACGATTATACCATAATTTCAGGTAAATAACATAATTCAAGCAAGTGTAAATGTTTTCACGAAGCTTTTCTTTTCCTGTCAAGACTTTTCAAAGTAAGAGACTTATGATAAGATAGGCACAGTATGCGTTTAGATAATTTATTAGCCCAAGAAAAAATCAGTCGAAAGGCCATGAAACAAGCCTTACTAAAAGGAGAAATTTTAGTTGATGGTTGCCCAGCCCGCTCCCTAGCCCAAAATATCGATACAGGACTACAAGAACTCCTTTTTCAGGACCGAATCATTCGAGGTTATGAGCACACCTATCTTATGCTTCATAAGCCTACTGGTGTCGTTACAGCCAACAAAGACAAGGAACTCCAAACCGTCATGGACCTGCTGTCACCTGACATCCAGTCTGACAAGCTCTATGCCGTCGGCCGACTGGACCGAGATACGACGGGACTCCTTCTCTTGACTGACAACGGTCCCTTGGGCTTTCAGCTCCTCCATCCCCAATATCATGTCGATAAGACTTATCAAGTTGAGGTTAATGGACTTCTAACACCTGACCATATCCAAGCCTTTCAAAAAGGAATTGTCTTTTTAGATGGTACTATCTGTAAACCTGCAAGCCTAGAAATTCTATCTGCAAGTCCTTCCCACAGTCAAGCCTCTATTACCATTTCAGAGGGGAAATTTCATCAGGTTAAAAAAATGTTCCTCTCAGTTGGTGTCAAGGTAACCTCCCTCAAACGAGTTCAGTTCGGTGAGTTTACATTAGACCCAGAACTAGCAGAAGGTCAATACCGTCCCTTGAACCAAGAGGAATTGAAAATCATAAAAAACTACTTAGAGAAAAGTGGATAAAACAAAAAAGCTTTCAAATAAAGCTTTTTTTGTTTTACACTAGTTAATTCATAAAAAGAATCAATCCTAAAACCCAATTAATTACGGAAACTACAATCCCTACAATAGCTATAATTTTTTCTGTTTTATAGTCTAGTCCAGATTCTTTTTGGTATGAAAAAGCCAAGACCAATCCTATGATCCCCAAAATCAGGCCTACAATTGGAAATAACAAACCAAGAATAATCGACAAAATACCCACAAAAAGTGGATTTTTCTTCTTTTCTTTCATGTTCTAAGAACTCCTTAAATTTTATACAAATTAATTATACTATAAAACAATAGCTTCATCCTATCATTCGACTAATTTGGAAATAAGGTTAGCTAGTCTTCACTTTCCCTTTCCAAGAATCCAAACCATAAGAAAGGATATAAATCTCAGAAAAACCTTGTTTTTTCAAGTAAAGAGCTGCATTTGTAACTCGTTGCGCACGTTGGTTTTCGTAAAGAAGGACAGGTTTGTCCTTACGAAGGGCTGCAAGACTAGTTTTCAACTGACTTGAAGGAATATTGCGAGCCCCAAGAATATGTTTTCTGTGGAATTCTGCTGGATCACGCAAATCAATCAATTGACCCGTACGAATCAAGGCTTCAAACTCCTCATTGTCTACAATTTTAGCCGCACGGCGAATACGAAGATAGTTAAAGCCCATCCATGCCAACATTGCCAGTATAAGTGCCCACAAAATCCAAGTAACCATTAGTTCTTTTCTCCATTTTTCTCAATATAATCCAATTCTACCTTGTGCTCTCTGCGTAGAACCGCTTCTGCCTCTAGATAGTCTAATTTGTCCATCAACCCTGCATCGTAAATCCGAGAGAGTTCCAACTTCATCAGTTCAATATCATATAAGCGTTTTCCCATGTAAACAATAATACCAAATCGTTTGAGGAATTGCTGCACATCATAGAATGTTTTCATAAGACTCATTCTAGCAAAATTTTGTGTTTTTTTCAAGAAGAGACTCACACAATGCCCCTGATTTTCCTATCATCTTTGGCGATTCTGACGCAAGTGTGGTACAATAAAAACATGAGAATTCAACAATTACACTATATTATCAAAATCGTCGAAACTGGCTCCATGAATGAGGCAGCCAAGCAACTCTTTATCACTCAACCTAGTCTTTCCAACGCAGTAAGAGATTTGGAGAATGAAATGGGCATTGAAATCTTTATCCGCAATCCCAAGGGCATCACCTTGACCCGTGATGGGATGGAGTTTCTCTCTTATGCCCGTCAGGTTGTCGAGCAGACCCAGCTTTTGGAGGAACGCTATAAAAATCCTGTCGCCCACCGCGAACTCTTTAGCGTTTCCTCCCAGCATTATGCCTTTGTGGTCAATGCCTTTGTCTCTCTGCTCAAGAAAAGTGATATGGAGAAATACGAGCTCTTCCTTCGTGAAACTCGTACTTGGGAGATTATCGACGACGTCAAGAACTTCCGTAGTGAAGTCGGTGTCCTATTTTTTAACAGCTACAACCGTGATGTTTTAACCAAAATGCTGGATGACAACCACCTGCTGGCTCATCATCTCTTTACCGCCCAACCGCATATCTTTGTCAGCAAGACCAATCCTCTGGCAAAGAAAGACAAGGTCAAACTATCTGATTTAGAAAACTTCCCTTACCTCAGCTATGACCAAGGAACTCATAACTCCTTCTACTTTTCAGAAGAGATTCTCTCGCAGGAATACCACAAAAAATCTATCGTAGTCAGCGACCGTGCAACCCTCTTTAATCTCTTGATTGGTTTGGATGGTTATACTATTGCGACAGGTATTTTGAACAGCAACCTCAATGGAGACAATATTGTTTCTATCCCACTGGACATTGATGACCCAATTGAGCTGGTCTATATCCAACATGAAAAAACCAGCCTATCTAAGATGGGCGAACGCTTTATCGACTATCTCCTAGAAGAAGTCCAGTTTGATAGTTGAGAATAGTATTGAGATATATGGAGACAAAAATGAAAAAGATTATACTTGCGAGTACAGTTGTCCTATCTATTTTAGGGTTCACTCAAGCAACTGTCCAGGCTCAAGAAAATAAAGCAGAGTCAGTACGAGAAAATGTAACAATTCCTCATTCAAGTACTTCAAAAATCGAAAACCAAGAAAAACCGAAAGAGAAGGTCGAAAAACCAGACAATTCTTCTAAAATTGACGATAAAGAAGAAAAAATAGAGAAAAAAACTCCTGCTACAGAAGAGAAGAAGTCTGAAGTAAAAAAAGAAGAAACAAAAGTTGAAAAAATCAAAGAAGGTTGGCAAGAAGAAAATAATAACTGGCGCTTTTACGAACACAATAAACCTGTTACCAACTGGAAAAAAATCCAAGGAAAGTGGTACTACTTCAACAAAGATGGAAATCGACTAAGCAATACAACCTTTGATGGTTATGTATTCAATAAAGATGGAGTAATGGCTGAGAACGGTTGGAACTTCATCCATGGAAAGTGGTACTTCGCTAATTCTTCTGGAAAAATTTCTCAAAATAAATGGGAAAAAATTGCTGATTCTTGGTATTACTTCGACAAAGATGGGATCATGCTTAGTAATACAACTATTAACAGCTACTTGCTGACAAATAATGGAGCAATGGCCACAAACGGCTGGGCAAAAATCGACCAAAATTGGTACTATGCAACATCCTCTGGAAAAATTTCTCAGAATAAATGGGAAAAAATTAATGGTATTTGGTACTATTTTGACAAAACAGGTATTATGTTCAGTAACCAATGGCAAGGTAATTATTATCTAAAATCAAGTGGTGCCATGGCTGAAAAAGAATGGGTTTTTGATAAGACCTACAATAGCTGGTTCTACCTAAAAGAGAATGGAACATTTGCAAACCGAGAATGGATTGGAACTTACTATCTCAAATCTGGTGGTTATATGGCTAAAAGTGAGTGGATTTTTGATAAGTACTATAATTCTTGGTATTATCTAAAAGAAAACGGACAATATGTCACTAATATTTATAAAATATCTGGAAAAGATCATATCTTTAAAAATGATGGTAGATGGGTTAGTGAAGTTCCTGAGGGGGTTGTAAAAGGCCAATACAGTAAAACCATCTTTTTAGATCCTGGACATGGGGGAAGAGACTCAGGTGCATACTATTACAATGTCGCTGAAAAAGACCTCAACATGCAGGTGTATCGTAAATTACGCAAAAAATTAGAAGAACTTGGCTACAAAGTTCTCACTTCACGTGATAGTGATATTGACGTAGATTTTATTACAGAACGTTCTCGTATGGTTAACAAGACTAACTCTGACATCTTTATTAGTATTCACTTCAATGCGACTGGTAATGCATACTCAAAATCTAGTGGTATTCAAACCTATTCCTATAGTGATGAACATAACTATCCAAGCAAAATCAACCCATACTGGCATAACCATCCTGACCGTATGAGCGAAAGCAAGCGTCTTGCAGCCGCTATCCATTCTTCATTGTTAGCTGAAACTGGTGCTAAAGATGCTGGTTTATTGGAAAGTAGCTTTGCCGTTCTTCGAGAAACTGCTAAACCAGCCGTCCTCCTAGAGCTAGGTTATATGGATAATTTCGCTGAAAATCAACAGATTCGAGATAGCCACTATCAAGATAAGCTTGTAACAGGTATCGTGAAAGGAATTCAAAAATATTACGCTGGTAAGTAAAAAAGGGCCTGAGACAAAATAGTTCTCGACCACAAAAAAGCTAGAGATTTCCAATTGCGGAACTCTAGCTTTTTAATTTTGAGTCGTTCTCTTATTGTATTTGAGGAGGTTATTGGCCATAAGTACCAATCCCATGTCAATTCTCACTTGACGCTTCCCTCTCAGATTACATCT
>NZ_WIJO01000049.1:0-16090 GCF_009496205.1 Streptococcus mitis | reverse complement strand
CTCTTATATTTAACTACTTATTAAATAGCAGTTTTATCTTATAAAATATTTTTTGTTCTACATACATATCTTAAAAAGGAGATAATATTTTGAGAAATATGACAGACAGACAGGATTATTTTAAGTCCAACACTCGGGGAGTTGGACTATTTATTACTTTTATATTTTTTTTTCCTATTATAGTTAAGACGATTAGATACTTCGTTTATCACGGAGCTAAAATCCCTTCGGAACCTTTGAAATTAGTACTCAATGTTTTGGTTGAAAATTTTGCTTTTTATGCGACTGCACTAGCTATTTCTTTCACGGTATATGTATTTGTTAGTGATGAAAGAAATAGATACAATGATGAAAGAAAAGAACGAGAAAAAGAGCGAGAAAAAGAACGAGAAAGAAAAGAACGAGAAAAAGAACGAGAAAGAAAAGAACGAGAAAAAGAACGAGAAAGAAATGTAAAAGAAAAGGAAAAAGAATTAGAACAATACAAAGATCATTATAGACCTAGTTTTGTGGTTGACGATACTAAAGGTATAATTTTGATAATGCGAGAAGATACTTTATATTTAGAGAATATAAAGTATTATGATTCTAGCGCCAATACGAAAAATTGTATTAGTAAAGTATCTTTAAAGTCAGGAGAAGTTGTTTCTAAAGAGATACCACGTTCATTTTATATTACCGCTACAACAATAATTGGTGAGGAAATTCTTTTTGGGTATCTCAATGGAAGCATAAAGATTTATAAATATCTAAAATCGAAGGGGAATGCATTATATCCTGGTATTAAAAATCATAGTTATATAGTAGCTTCTAAAAATTGGGGAGACTACAACAATATTAGTGTGCCGACTGATTCAACGTTATCTGAAATTTTCTTTTATAACACATACGAAATTAGAGAAAAGATTTTTCTGAACACAAATAAAATGAAAGGCATTATTGATTCAAGGAATTTTAATGAACTCTTAAACTCCTTGTTTGAGTTGCTTTCTTATGAAATTGAAGCAAATACAGTTGAACTTTCTAGTGTCTATTCAATATTGCTATCTGTGTTAGATACTTTAAAATATAACACAGATTGTTTTGATGAAATTAAAAAATCTGATTTTGATATAAACTATATATTAGCTAAAGAGTCTTATATAATCAACAGTCTACCAACAGCAATTGCTTATTTTAATTTATTAGATGATATTAATGATTTTTTTATGATAGATTTTATTGATTATATACAAACAAATCTACTTCTATTAAGAACTGGAAAACAGATTGACGAATCTACTGAAAAATTTGTTTTAAGAGCTATTATAGGTGTTCTAATTGAGATTTTTGATAAAACAAGTATACCTAGTTTAGGAAATATTCCTTTCATTGTTTTAAAAGCTAGTATCTTTAATAATATTCACTTAAAAAAATAGTGTAGATATTGCTTTAGGCGTATCAATAATTTTTTGTAAATACCAACTTGAAATTTAGTTTAATAACTAAAAAAGCAGTCGATTTCTCAACTACATAAGCTCCGAAAACTAAAAAGTGATAACCCTTTGATAACCTTTTGATTTTTAAAAGGGTTATATATGTAAATATTGAGGATTTATCTCTCAAAATTACTTAACTTTAGTGATAATTTACCATAAATATCATGATGTAGAAAAAACCAGGTCTTAAGAAAGCTCGTAAAGCATCACAATTTAGTAAACGTTAATTCGAAAGAATTACTATACTTACAAAGAGCACCTTTCGGGGTGTTCTTTTTTGTACTTTCTTGCTAAATTGGTGTAATTGACACAGTTGTTGCGACTTTAGTCGTTTACAAATGTGGCTGCAACCTGACAAGGTCAGTTGCCTCAAAACGTTAATCAATACGATTATATCAACGTTTCAAAGCACTCAAGAGTTTACCTCATGGGTGCTTTTTTTATGTTTTTTTTAAAAGTTTACCTCAAAGTTCACCTTATTTTTACCTTATTGTTTTAGAGACTTTAAAGCAAATTCACCAACTGCCATAGGAACTACATTAGAAGTATTGACATAAATTTGAGTTGTACCTGTATCGCTATGCGTTAGTGCTTCAGAAATTGCTTCTAAGCTCATTCCTGCTTGTTTAGCAAGTGTCGCTCCTGTGTGTCGCAGTTTATGAGGTGTAGCATGTGTCAGCTCTTTGTGTCGCTTTCTAATACTTTTCATTTTATTGTTTAGATAGTCAGCGTGTAAAGGCTTATTGATGTTTCCTTTTGTGTCGATATATGTAAAAACAAATTGTTCTGGATTACTGATGATGCCAAACTTTACTAGTTCATATTTTTGTTGCTCTTTCCAAGAGGTAAGGAGCTGAAGTAAGTCATTAGAAATAGAGAAAATAGTTTTCTTATTTCCCTTAGTAGATTTTATTTGTCCATATCTATCTAAAGCTTGAATTAGCTGAATCTGTGATTTCGAAAAGTCGATATGTTTCCATTGAAGAGCATAGGTTTCAGATTTTCTATCATCTAAGAAAAAAGTGAGATAAAATAGGACATAATCTTTCAGAGTTATTTTATCATTATCTAAATCTTCTTGAAATGCTGAGAACCATTCTTGGAGTTGTTCATGAGTTAGATATAAATCTTCCCCTCTCTTTGACTCTGCAAGTTGAATCTTTTTAGTGGCCTTTATTCTTCTTAATATTTTTGCAACTTTATTAGCTTCTATATACTCAAGTTCTTCTGCCCAGTCAAAGATAGAATGAACTGCACCCCAAAAGATAGATTTTTTCTGTCTAACTTTTTGGGGCCAGTTCAATAATCATTCTGTTTTATATATACTAAGACGTACATAGAAATTTATGTATTTTTTTTTGATTTATATATAGAAAAAGAGAAGACCGGCTGGCCTTCTCTTTGGGGGAACTAGAATCATTGAAAAGAATTAAGTAAAGATTTTAATTAGTCTTTGAAATTCTTTTGGAAGATGAGTAGAGACAATATTGAAGTAATAGCAGCCAAGAATAAGAAGGCATCTGCTTCTTGCTCTCCAGTTTCTGGGAGTTGTTTTTCCTTGTCTTGTTTAACTGTAGTAGCAACAGGTGCTTTTTCATCTTTTCTTGGTGAATCTTCTGTTACAACTGCAGGAGCTGGTTTTTCAGTTTCTCTAGGTACAACATACTCAGGGAGAGTCACAACTGGTGGTGCCTCTGTTCCTACAGAGCTTTGTTTCGTTCCAACTTCAATCACTCGGTCTAGAGCTGGAGTTGATTCAGTTTGAACTACTTTACGATTGCTGCCATCTACTTCGACATACTCGATTATAGCACCATCTTTCCCTTCTGCTAGAACTTTCTCTTTTCCTTTATCTAAGTTTGGATTTTCGCGACGGATAGTCTTGAATGGCACTGCCTTCTTGACAATATCCAAACTTGGGAGATGGAAGACAAGCTCTTTAACTCCTTCTTCAGGACTTGAAGAAGTAATTGGTTTTTCAGGCTGTTTTGGTTCAACTGGTTGTTCTGGTTGGCTAGATTGCAATTGCTTGATTTGTTCAAGAGCGTTATTGAGGGCTTTATTGACGTCTTCTTGAGTCTTCGCTTCTTGGATAGCTGCGATTGCTTTATCAGTAATTTCAACTAATTTTTTCTTAGCATCGTTGTTAGTACCAAGTTCAGCCACTTTTTTCTCAATAGCTTCAGTCAAGCTAGCCATAGCCTTATCATAATTGATTTCAGGCTGTTCAGGTTGTTTCGGATCAACCGGTTGTTCTGGTTGGCTAGGTTGCAATTGCTTGATTTGTTCAAGAGCGTTGTTGAGGGCTTTATTGACGTCTTCTTGAGTCTTCGCTTCTTGGATAGCTGCGATTGCTTTATCAGTAATTTCAACTAATTTTTTCTTAGCATCGTTGTTAGTACCAAGTTCAGCCACTTTTTTCTCGATAGCTTCAGTCAAGCTAGCCATAGCCTTATCGTAATTGATTTCAGGCTGTTCCGGCTGTTTTGGTTCAACTGGTTGTTCTGGGCTTGTTTCGTCTCCAGGTTTTTTGTAATTTTCATCTTTGCTAAGAATATCTTGCAAAGTAGTGACTGTTGACATCACATCTTGTACATTTACCGTATCAGAACTTAATTGTGCAGTGAGTTTATCAAGATTAGACTTGAACGCTTGGCGTGCAGTTGCAGTATCTTTCAATCCAGCAGGATTAAAGTTAGACAAATCTTCTTTCCATTTAGAGATAGATTGAAGGATTTCTGCTTTGCTGTATAGCTCGCTTCCTTCGCCTTTTGTAATGAATTGATCCACTTGCATACCAATATTTTTAGTCAAATCATTCTTGTCAGGGTCTAGTTGGAGAGTTACTGCGTGCAAGTTTTCATCAAGTCCTTTTAGGTTGACTAGAGTCTGATCACCTTGACGGTTAGCGGCATGACCGCTAAAGTATTTCTTGCCATCAATAGTAGATGCATTTCCCATTCCATCTTGATAGGTGACTTCCTTACCGTCAAGGAATACTTTATAGACACCATGACCTGGGTCAACAAATCCTTTGATTTCTAAGCCTGTACCATAGAAATAAGCAGTCACAGTTGTCTTTTTCTTCTGATCCTCTGTCAGATGTCCAAATGATACCCATGATTCAGTATTTTGGTATTTACCAGAAGAGTTGGTTTCGTGTCTCCAGCCAGGACTGTAATCTAATTGACTAGCTTGGTCGTCGTAATTTGTCTGATCTTTCTTCAATAAATCAGCCTTCATTACTCGAATAGTTGCATCGGTAGCAAAACCGAGTAGGGCGCCATCAGACACAGAAGTGAGTTTTGCTTTGAAGTCAAAGATTGAGTCAGCTTGTTCTGTGAAGTCGATAGTTGGAATGGTAACAGTTTTCTCTGTTTCACCATCTGCAAAGGTCACATCTTGAGTTGTATCTTGGTAAACCTTACCGTGAACACCTGTTCCAGGTTCCGTAATGAAGCGAACGGTAGCAGCTCCCTTGCTTCCACCAACACGCTTAATTGTAACGGTAACAGGTTTTCCTTTTTCGACATCGTAAGAAGTTGCTTCAAGCTCAAACATACCCTTGCTGTTATTGTTTAGAGTGTAGATTCCTTCTGTAGCAATTGGTTCACCTGTTTTGTTAACGAGAGTAATAGTGTGTTCTCCAGGTGCTAAATCACCAGTTTCGTAAACTTTTTGGCTACGTTTACGGCTACTGTTCTTGGTTTGTACATCTGCGACTTTTTGACCATCCACGTATACAGACATTTCACCATGGTTTGGATCTACTGTTGATACAACATAGGCCTTGGTTCCTGTGAAACGATAGGTGACTTTGGCGTCTTTCTTGTTGGTCCACATAGAAGTACCGCGGATACCTTCCGATTCATTGTACCAAGTTGTACCTTCCTTGTCAGCCGTTGTATTTGAGTGGTATTCTAGTCCAAGAGGATATCCATCATTCTTTTCGATAGTGCTTGGAGTTTTATAGACTGAGAAGTTGGTTAGGATTGGTGTGGCTTGTGAGCCAGTAATCGTAACTCGGATTTTTTGTGCTTCTACAGGTTGACCCTGGATTAAACGACGATAGCCTACGGTTGAACCTTCACCATATGGAACCCAACGTCCGTTGATTTCGACTTCAATCTTGAATCCAGAAATACGTTGTCCTTTGGCAATATCTTCCTTGAGTTCTACGACATCAAAACGTCTCTTTTGTCCTAAATCAACTGTGAAGCTACCAGTTGTAGCATCATTTGAAAGTGCCCAGCTAGTATCATCTTTACCGTCTGTAAGATGGCTTTCTTTGTAGAGATGGTTCTGACGAGTAGAACTTGCTGTTACAGTCGCACCTTTGGCAAAGTCAGTCGCATACATTTGATCTAGAGTCGCTTTGAATTCTTTCAAGCGAGCCACGTCAGCATCTGCGAATTTACCTTCTTTGTTTGGTGGGATGTTGAGAAGAAGTGGCGTTCCACGACCAACAGACTTGAAGTAGATATCCATCAATTCTTTGAGGGATTTTGGTTGCTGGTTATCGTGGTAGAACCAACCAGAACGGATTGAAACGTCAGCTTCCCCTACAGAGTACATATCTCCGTCAGGGTCACCGTGGTTAAGGTATTCGTTCTTAACATTTTCGGTGATGTTGGCTTTCTTGACCTTATGCCATACAGGGTCACCTGCGATACCACGTTCATTTCCGATCCAACGAATACTTGTTGGTTGTGCAGAGAAGATAGCGATATCTCCTTCTGCTTCCTTAATATATTTGAACCATTCGTCAAAGGTGTAGGTTACTTTCTGAGCACCGCTACCACGCGCACCATCCATCCAAACTTCAATGAATTTACCTTTGTTTCCGTATTTTGGATTTCCAAGAATTTCTTTTAGTTGGTTGAGATAATATTCGTTGTATTCTTTTTCTGTATCAACCTTGTATTTAGGGCTATTAACATCCCATGGTGATAGGTAAACACCCATGTTCATATCGTATTTAGTAGCAGATTTAGAGATTTCTTCTAAAAGGTCACCCTTTCCATCTTTCCATGGACTTGCAGCTACGGTATGATTTGTATATTTAGATGGGTAAATAACGAAACCATCGTGGTGTTTGACAACCATAATAGTTCGTTTAAAACCAGTTTCTTTTAGAGTACGGATCCATTGATCTGTATCTAAGTTAGTTGGATTGAAGTTTTTAGGATCTTCATTTCCATGTCCCCATTCAGAATTAGTATAAGTATTCATACCATAGTGGATGAAGGCAGCTAATTCTTCCTTGTGATAATCAAGTTGAGCCTTGCTTGGAAGCGGACCGTGATTTCCGATTTCTGTTTCTTTATCTTCTGGATGAGCAGCAGGTAAAACATTTGAAGTCGGATTAGAGCTATCAGAGATTTTTTCGTATTCAAAGACGACATCATTCACACCCTTGTGCTGGATGTTGGCTTCTAAGCGTGGAGTGATTGCGCGGTAGCCTGCGATTTCTTTTGCTTCAAAAGTGTTTACAAAGGAAACATCGTATTCTTTTCCGTCATTATTATCAGTAACAACATCTGCTAATTCTTGCTCTGAGCCTTTCAAACGATAATGAATGGCAAATGAACCTTTATTCACTTTATAAACCACCTTGATGACCCGTGTTCCTGGAGCTGTTTTGCTGACGACGTTGTAGGTCCACTCATCTTTGAGTTGCTTGTTGATTTCGAAACCATCAATAGAGACAATCTGGTATTTCTCTTGATTTTTTGTATAGAAGTCAGTCTTAGCGATTTCTTTTTTGAAGTCATAATCAAAAGCTGTTCCAACTTCAGTCTTTTCAACGAAAGTATCATCAGTTTTGATTGGATTACCAGTTTCATCTACGTGTTGAACCACTACACGTCCGTAATCGATTCCTTTAATGAGTGTCGCAACACCATTTTCATCGAAAGAATATTGATTTTCACCAATAACAGCAGTTTTATTTCTGAACATTTCTCCTTCAGGAGTAAAGTAATATCGTTTCCCGTTATCACCTTGGTACCAACCTTTGACACCATATTTTGCGATAATATCTTTTACCCATTTGACTTGCTCAGGTGAGAGGACAATCCCACCACCGAAACGGTCTTTGTCAGGGATGCCGTTTTCAATTGTGCCGTGTTGGTGAACACCGACTACTTTACCATCACCATTGATAATACCAGCACCTGAAAGGCCTGAAACAGAAGTCATATGATAGGTGATGCCTTTTGAGCCTTTATCATCATATTTATCAACAGATTTCACGACACCATCAGCCTTGTAAAGTTGACCCGCGACAATTGGTTTTTTGAGCTCAGGTGAGCTTGAATCGGTCGGATATCCAATCGTGCTAACAGGGTCCCCTGGTTGATAGGTTTTGTTTTCTGCCAAGGGAACAAAGGTAGCAGCTTTATTTGGACTAGCGATTTGAAGAGGAACAGGTGCTACAACAGCAGCCAAGTCATTTTGATATCCTTTTCCAAATTCTTTCTTGTTCCAAAAATGAATATCTTCTTCTTTGAAGAGAGTAGTATTACCCGTTACAGGTTGAGAATTGCGAACAGCAGAATTAGAACCGAGGTTATAGTAAAACTTAGCAGAATCTCCACCTCGAATATGTCCTTCTTTTGTATCACGGTTTGATTCTAAAAAGTTGTGGGCAACAGTCAAGATGACATTTGGTGCCACAAAAATACCAGAACCAGACACGATATAGCGTTGGGAACCACCATTGTAAATGGTATAAATCATACTAGCAGCAGTAGCAGGTTGTCCTTCATAAGGGACGTGCTTCAAATCTAGACCACCGTTGATGATCGCACGATTACCATTTTCAGCTTCTTTTGGAAGTTCTTCCTTGTTTTTTAGAATGCTTTCTGTCTCAACTTTAGGGCTATCCTTCTTGTCTACGATTGCTGAAGTATCTATGTTTTTCACGGGCGTGTCAGGATAAGCTTGATCGTGGATTTCTTCAGGAAGTAAGTCGGTAGTTTTAGTATCTGCTACAGATTTTTCTTCTACTGGTTTAACAGTTTTCTCTGCTTGCTCTGACTCTTGAGATGTAGAGATTACAGGACTTTCATTTTTGATTTCTGGTTTAGTTTTTTCAGCCTCGGCCAATTTTTCTACGTTTGGTTGAGAACTTGTAGTTTCAACTTTTGCTTCGTCGGCTAGTGCTGTAGCAGATGCAAAAAAAGCGAGACCAACCATAACCGAAGCAACTCCAACGGTTAATTTTCTGATGCTAAAAGTTTGCCCTTTTTCAAAAAGGTATCGATTCATAATGTACTCCTAGTTTGAATAAAGACAGTCAGCTACTGTCTGAGCCCAAGTATGACTTGGAAACGATTTTTCTTTAGCGTTAGTTAATCTTTTTGTAATAGTTTGAGTCTAATCTTCCTCCCGTTTAAGCGCTTTCATTTTAAGATAAAAAAATTAAAATTGCCATCTTAATCTTTAAAATGACCTAATAAACCTTAATATAACAAATATACTAAATTATTCTGAGAAATGCAATAGAGAAAAGCAAGAAAATCCATCTAATTTAAAGAATTTCGTTTACTTTTTAAAGAAAATCCATCCTTCTGTTTTAGGGAGCATAGAAGGATGGATTTTAATGAAGTTTAGAGTAGATTACGTATGGCCTCTTCAATTTGTTTTGGGTCTGTTTTTGAAGAGAATCGTTCAAATACCTGTCCATCTCGACCGATGAGAAACTTAGCGAAATTCCATTCGATTCGTTTTCCCAGTGGGCCAGATTTTTGTTCTTTCAACCAAACATAGAGAGGATCTGCTTCCTTACCGTTGACCTTGATCTTGGCAAAACGTGGGAAAGTGGTTTGATAGTGTAGGCTACAGAAGGCGTTGATTTCCTCTGCGCTGCCGGGTACTTGTCCCATAAACTGATTGCAAGGGAAGTCTAAAATCTCAAAGCCCTGATCTTGATAGCGGTCATAGAGTTCTTGGAGTCCTTGGTACTGGGGCGTTAAACCACATCCGGTAGCAGTATTGACAATCAAGAGAACCTTACCACGATAGGCTTCTAATGGGGTTTCTTGATTATCTTGGTTTAAGACTAAAAAATCGTAGATTGAGGTCATTGTTTGCTTTTCTCTTTCTGCTTGGTATTTTTAGGAGTTTTTTCCTCCTGTAGGGATAGAAATCCGTAGGTCAGGGTTCCAAAAATGCTACCGATAATCAGGCCATACATCAGTAAAGGAACACTTTTATCGAATTGCATGAGTAACTTCACAAAATCTGGAAGTGACATCTGCTGAACGAAGACTTTATGAAAGATGAGTAGGGTAAAGAGGCCAATCTGAAGGCCAATAAACACAACCCAGCTTCGGAATTTGATTTGGCTCTTGCTGTAGGTTTTAAGGATGATTTCTGACTTGTCATCTTTTTCCAGATGGAGTTCTTTGACATTTCTTTGGGTTTTTAAGGTAATGAAATATATAAGGCCAAAGAATATGTAGGGCATGGCATAGCGAACCACCTCTATGAAGCGTCCAAATAATAGATAAAACAAGAAGAGAAAGAAGGAAGAATAAACGATTTGGATCATGGAACGGGCGCAAGCCTTGTAGATAACCTCTTGACGGCATTCATCAAAAGGCCCTTGGATATGAAAGAAATTTCGAAGTAGGCGAGTTGTTAAGTCTTCTTTTTTCATGGGTGATTTCTCCTAAATGAACGATGCTATTTTGTTTCTTTTACGAATTGATAGAGATAATAAAGATAAGTAATAGAAGAAAGGATAGCGATAGTTAGCAGAATATAATATTTCCAATTGATTGAAATGAGCGTCAGTTGTGGTAAGGATAGAATCATAAAGAATAGTGCTAAGTTGAGTATGCGCGTTTTTTGGGAGTCAATCTTTAGATAAGTCAATCCTTTGTTGAGTGCTGGAACAAAGACTGGAAGGAAGACTATATCGTAGATTGGCAAGTTCCCTGAAACGATGATGAAGATGAGCAGTGAAGCAAACAAAAGATGATAGGTAAGTAAAGTCACTAGTGATTTCATAGGGCACCTCCTAATCCTCATCTTGCTCTTTTTTAGTTTTTGCAATGCGACGGGAGATGAGGAACTGTATGCTCGCTCCGAAGAAGATAGAACCGAGAATGCTTGATACACCATTTCTTATAGTGAGAAGAGAATGAAAATAGTCCGGATTTTCACCTATGAGTATACCGAGAAGAGGAGTTATAAAAAACATCCATAGACCAAAGAACAAACCTGCTTTCAGACCAGGGTAGTGTAGTTGCTTGCTTTCTTTCTCATTCAGCATATCTGGATCAATAGCTGTAATCCCTGTTTTTTTCATTTGGTAGGTGACATAGCTAGCAGCGATGAGGGCAATCACTAAAATCAGAGGAGGATAGACCAGAGCCACTAGTTGAGGATATTTATAGGCCAGAACGAGCGGAATAAGATTTCCGAAAATCATCAGATAAAAGAGGAAGATAAAGACTTGATTGCCGATACGATCAGCCTCGCGTCGTTTGTATTCGTCAAGTGGATCAGAAATACCGTATGTGCGCTTGATCAGTTTTTCAGTGAAGGTTTCTTTTTTCATGAGTTGGCTCCTTTTTTAAAAATTATCCTCCCAAAAGAGACTGTTGAGGTCAGTTTGGAGGCTGCGGGCGAGATTGAGACAGAGTTCCAGAGTTGGATTGTACTTGTCGTTTTCAATCATATTGATGGTCTGTCTCGAGACACCGATATCCTTGGCTAGCTCGAGCTGGGAAATGCCCAGTTCCTTGCGAAATTCTTTCACACGATTCATCTGGTCTCCTTTCTGATTTATGTCGTATATATTTGACTATATTATATTCTTCTATGGAGTGAATGTCAAGCATATTTGACATATTTCTTAAAGAAATCTTACTTGTTTTTGCCCTATTTGTCTGACTAGTGCAAGCTAGTCGGATTTATGGTAAAATAGATAAGATATGACAAAAGAATTTCATCATGTAACGGTCTTACTCCACGAAACGATTGATATGCTCGACGTAAAGCCTGACGGTATCTACGTTGATGCGACTTTAGGTGGAGCGGGCCATAGCGAATATTTATTAAGTAAATTAAGTGAAAAAGGCCATCTCTATGCCTTTGACCAGGACCAGAATGCCATTGACAATGCGCAAAAACGCTTGGCTCCCTATATTGAGAAGGGGATGGTGACTTTTATAAAGGATAACTTCCGTCATTTACAGGCACGTTTGCGCGAAGCTGGTGTTCAGGAAATTGATGGAATTTGTTATGACTTAGGAGTGTCTAGTCCTCAATTGGACCAGCGTGAGCGTGGTTTTTCTTATAAAAAGGATGCGCCACTAGACATGCGCATGAATCAGGATGCTAGTCTGACAGCCTATGAGGTAGTGAACCACTATGACTATCATGACTTGGTTCGTATTTTCTTCAAGTATGGTGAGGATAAATTTTCTAAACAGATTGCCCGTAAGATTGAACAAGCGCGTGAAGTCAAGCCAATCGAGACAACGACTGAGTTAGCAGAAATTATCAAGTCGGCCAAACCTGCCAAGGAGCTCAAGAAGAAGGGCCATCCTGCCAAGCAGATTTTCCAGGCTATTCGAATTGAAGTCAATGATGAACTGGGAGCGGCAGATGAATCCATCCAGCAGGCTATGGAGATGTTGGCTCTAGATGGTAGAATTTCAGTGATTACCTTCCATTCACTAGAAGACCGCTTGACCAAACAATTGTTCAAGGAAGCTTCAACTGTGGAAGTTCCCAAAGGTTTGCCTTTCATCCCAGATGATCTCAAGCCCAAGATGGAATTGGTGTCCCGTAAGCCAATCTTGCCTAGTGCGGAAGAGTTAGAAGCCAATAACCGCTCGCATTCGGCTAAGTTACGCGTGGCCAGAAAAATTCACAAGTAAGAGGAAAAAATGGTAGATAAGAAAGAAACAACCAGTCAATTCTTGCAGAATCGTATCAAAAAATTCTCACGTGTGGAGAAGGCTTTTTATCTTTCCATCGCATTTACAGCTCTCGTTTTAGCAGTGAGTATCATCTTTATGCAGACACGACTTTTGCAAGTGCAAAATGATTTGACAAAAATCAATGCACAGATAGAGGAGAAGAAGACAGAGCTGGACGATGCCAAGCAGGAAGTGAATGAATTGATTCGTTCAGAGCGTTTGAAAGAGATTGCAGATAAAAAAGATTTGAAATTGAATAATGAAAATATCCGAACAGCGGAGTAAGATATGAAATGGACAGAAAAAATAACCCGATTTGCGATAAAAAATCGTAAATCTCCAGCAAAAAACCGTAGGATAGTTGGTAAGTACCTCAGCTTTGTGGCGGTTGCCCTTTTTGGCATCTTTTTGGCCAATTTTGCTTATATTATCGCGAAAGGTAATATATTTGGTACTGACTTGGTAAAAGAAGCTAAAAAGGTTCACCAAACAACCCGTACAGTTCCTGCCAAACGTGGAACTATCTATGACCGAAATGGAGTGCCTATCGCAGAAGATGCGACCTCTTATAATGTCTATGCTGTTATTGATAAAAAATACAAGTCAGCAACGGGGAAAATTCTTTATGTAGAGGATTCGCAGTTTAATAAGGTAGCTGAAGTTTTCCATAAGTATTTGGATATGGATGAAGCCTATGTAAAAGAACAACTGGCTCAACCAAATCTGACCCAGGTTTCCTTTGGTGCCAAAGGAAATGGGATTACCTATGCCAATATGATGGCCATTAAAAAAGATTTAAAAGATGCTAGTGTGGAAGGGATTGACTTTACAACTAGCCCTAACAGAAGCTACCCAAATGGACAATTTGCTTCTAGTTTTATTGGTTTAGCCCAACTCCATGAAAATGAGGACGGCAGTAAGAGTTTATTAGGAACCTCTGGTCTAGAGAGTTCGTTAAATACCATTCTTGCGGGGACAGACGGTATTATTACCTATGAAAAAGACCGTGTAGGAAATATCGTACCAGGTACAGAACAGGTATCGCAACAAACTGTGGATGGCAAGGATGTTTATACAACATTGTCTAGCCCGCTCCAATCTTTCATGGAAACTCAGATGGATGCCTTTCTACAAAAAGTAAAAGGTAAGTATATGACCGCGACCTTGGTCAGTGCAAAGACCGGTGAAATCCTCGCTACCACCCAACGACCTACCTTTAATGCAGATACTAAAGAAGGAATCACTGAGGACTTTGTTTGGCGTGATATTCTTTATCAAAGTAACTATGAACCAGGATCAGCCATGAAGGTTATGACGTTAGCTTCTTCTATTGATAATAATACCTTCCCAAGTGGAGAATACTTCAATAGCAGTGAATTAAAAATAGCGGATGCGACGATTCGAGATTGGGATGTTAATGATGGTTTGACTACTGGTGGGATGATGACTTTCTCACAAGGTTTCGCTCACTCCAGTAATGTTGGAATGAGTCTACTTGAACAAAAAATGGGAGATACTACTTGGTTGGATTATCTAAACCGTTTTAAATTTGGAGTTCCAACTCGTTTTGGTCTGACTGATGAGTATACAGGTCAATTGCCTGCAGATAATATTGTCAATATTGCCATGAGTGCATTTGGTCAGGGGATTTCTGTAACGCAGACCCAGATGCTACGTGCTTTTACAGCCATTGCCAATGATGGCGTCATGCTAGAGCCTAAATTTATTACGGCCTTGTATGATCCAAATGACCAATCTGTTCGTAAATCTCAAAAAGAGGTTGTCGGAAATCCTGTATCGAAAGAAGCGGCATCAGTCACGCGTGACCACATGGTTATGGTTGGAACAGACCCTACATATGGAACTATGTATAATCATAGTACAGGCAAGGCAACTGTCAATGTTCCGGGTCAGAATGTGGCCCTTAAATCAGGGACTGCCCAAATCGCTGACGAGAAAAATGGAGGCTACTTGGTTGGTTCTACCAACTACATTTTCTCGGTTGTGGCTATGAACCCTGCTGAAAATCCTGATTTTATCTTGTATGTAACGGTTCAACAGCCTGAACATTATTCAGGTATCCAATTGGGAGAATTTGCCAACCCAATCTTGGAGCGGGCTTCAGCTATGAAAGAATCTCTCAATCTTCAATCTCCAGCCAAGAATTTAGATAAAGTTACGACAGAATCTTCTTATGCAATGCCTAGCATCAAGGATATTTCACCTGGTGAGTTGGCGGAAGCCTTACGCCGAAATATTGTGCAACCAATCGTTGTAGGTACTGGAACAAAGATTAAAGAGACTTCTGTAGAAGAAGGGACCAATCTTGCACCAAACCAACAAGTTCTCCTTTTATCGGATAAGGTAGAAGAAATTCCAGACATGTATGGCTGGAAAAAAGAGACTGCCGAGACCTTTGCTAAATGGTTGGATATCGAGCTGGAATTTGAAGGTTCAGGTTCCGTCGTTCAGAAGCAGGATGTTCGGACTAATACAGCTATCAAAAACATTAAAAAAATTAAATTAACTTTAGGAGACTAATATGTTTATTTCTATCAGTGCTGGAATTGTGACATTTTTGCTAACTTTAGTAGGAATTCCAGCCTTTATCCAATTTTATAGAAAGGCGCAAATTACAGGCCAGCAGATGCATGAGGATGTTAAACAGCACCAGGCAAAAGCTGGGACTCCTACCATGGGAGGTTTGGTTTTCTTAATTGCTTCTGTTTTAGTTGCTTTCTTTTTCGCCCTATTTAGTAATCAACTCAGCAATAATGTTGGTATGATTTTATTTATCTTGGTTCTTTATGGTTTAATCGGATTTTTAGATGACTTCCTCAAGGTCTTCCGTAAAATCAATGAGGGCCTTAATCCCAAACAGAAATTGGCTCTTCAGCTTCTAGGTGGCGTCATTTTCTACCTTTTCTATGAGCGTGGTGGCGATATGCTTTCTGTCTTTGGTTATCAAGTACATCTAGGGATTTTCTATATTGTCTTCGCTCTTTTCTGGCTAGTTGGTTTTTCAAACGCAGTGAACTTGACAGATGGTATTGACGGTCTGGCTAGTATTTCCGTTGTGATTAGTTTGTCTGCCTATGGCGTTATTGCCTATGTGCAAGGTCAGATGGATATCCTTCTAGTGATTCTTGCCATGATTGGTGGTTTGCTCGGTTTCTTTGTCTTTAACCATAAGCCTGCTAAGGTCTTTATGGGAGATGTGGGAAGTTTGGCTCTCGGTGGAATGCTGGCAGCTATTTCAATGGCTCTCCACCAAGAATGGACTCTCTTGATTATCGGAATTATTTATGTCTTTGAAACAACTTCGGTTATGATGCAAGTCGGCTATTTCAAAATGACTGGTGGTAAACGTATTTTCCGTATGACGCCTGTGCATCACCATTTTGAGCTTGGAGGATTGTCTGGTAAAGGAAATCCTTGGAGCGAGTGGAAGGTTGACTTCTTCTTTTGGGGAGTGGGGCTTCTAGCAAGTCTCTTGACGTTAGCAATTTTATACCTACTGTAAAAAATAATCTAGTGTTTCGATTGTACTACACGAAAACGGACGATAGTAACGTATGCAGATAGTCTAGTAGATAATATAAAGTAATAAAAATTTCTAAAATAATGATATAAGATACTTACTCAAGGTATAATACGAGTTAAGTAATAGAA
>NZ_WIJO01000048.1:0-16330 GCF_009496205.1 Streptococcus mitis | reverse complement strand
GGATTTCGAAACTTTGAAAACTTCAAAAAACGGATTTTTATTGCTCTGAACATCAAAAAAGAAAGGACGAAATGTGTCCTTTCTCGATCTTAACTTTTCTTCAACCCACTACAGTTGACACAGAGCCAGAAAAAAGCCCTATTAAAGGCTTTTTAGGATGTTTACATCCACCCTGAGGGAATCGAACCCCCATCTCAAGAACCGGAATCTTACGTGATATCCATTACACTAAGGGTGGAAACTTGTTTTATTATAACAGAAATTTGCTCTAATAACAAGTTTTTTCTAGTGAGATAGCCCGTCTTAGTGGGAAGCATCCCCATTCCAGATAGAGTTTTTCACGATCACATAATCAACATGTTTAAGGTCAGCAACCTGACGTCCACCCGCATACGAAATAGCACTTTGAAGGTCTTGTTCCATCTCAGTTAAAGTATCTTGCAAGTGCCCTTTAGCAGGAAGCAAGATACGTTTGCCTTCCACATTTTTGTAAGCACCTTTTTGGTATTGTGAAGCTGAACCATAGTATTCTTTGAACTGTTCTCCATCAACTTCGATTGTCTTTCCTGGGCTTTCGATGTGTCCTGCAAAAAGGGAACCAATCATGACCATACTAGCGCCAAAACGGATAGACTTGGCAATATCGCCGTGAGTACGAATCCCTCCATCAGCGATAATCGGTTTACGTGCAGCCTTGGCACACCAGCGTAGAGCAGCCAACTGCCAACCACCTGTACCAAAACCAGTCTTAACCTTGGTGATACAAACCTTACCAGGACCGATTCCGACCTTAGTGGCATCCGCACCCGCATTTTCCAATTCACGCACAGCTTCTGGTGTTCCCACATTTCCAGCAATGACAAAAGTATCTGGCAATTCTTTCTTGATGTATTGAATCATAGAAATTACGCTATCTGCATGACCATGAGCAATGTCAATCGTGATATATTCTGGAGCATCAGCCTTGAGCTGGCTAACAAAATCATACTCATAGTCCTTAACGCCGACAGAGATAGAAGCAATGAGCCCTTGATCGTGCATGCGTTTAATAAAAGGAATGCGTCCAACTTCATCAAAACGGTGCATAATGTAGAAGTAGCCCCCTTTAGCTAGTTGCTCTGCTACATTTTCATCCAAAATCGTCTGCATATTAGCTGGCACAACAGGTAGTTTGAAGGTGTGATTACCTAGAGTGACACTTGTATCCGCTTCTGCACGGCTTTTAATCACACATTTATTTGGAATCAATTGAATATCTTCGTAATCAAAAATTGGAAATTCATTTAACATATCGATGTCTCGTTTCTTTTGTAATGACCTACCTATGCTCTCGCATCACTACGCCTTTTCCGACGTTTCCTTAATTCATTATAAACTAAAGTACAGTTTTTGTCAAATAATTTTATAAATTAAAATATATTGTTCGGATTTTTTGTATATAAAAAAACAAAAGAAAGAGGAGAGATTATTTTCTCCCCACTTCGTTAGCAATATTCCTTTTAAAAATTTCTTCTGAGTTTTCCATCATTTCACAAAATTCACTATAATATGAAGACTTCTGAGGAATTTGGATAGACCATTTCTTCAACAAAGCTCCATAACCTGCTAGCTTTCCTATCTCATTATCAACAATCTTGTCCTTGCTCGGAAAAACAAGACCAGCCTTCTCAGCTTTTAAAATATAAGAATAGGAAATCAGCTGGAATAAGTCCTCACGGTTGATTCCTTTTTCAGTCAATTCCAGTTTTTTATACTTAGCATCTAATACTATTTTAAGCTCTTCTTGATAAAAATCTGGATATACTTTTCTTTCTTGACTAGAAAATACTGAAATACCACCTAGTTTTTCTTTATTTCGTGGATGGATGAAATCTTTTGGCAATAAGGTATGGACATACTCTTCCCAAAGCCAGGCAACATCAAAAAGAATACCATGGATTTTTTGATCTTGATACCCTAAACCGTGCTTTTCTTGGTTTAGAATCATCAGACAAAGTTCTTGTAACTTTCTGTACTCGTGAAAGTATGCATGACGTATAGGTTTAGATTGATTTCTCCGAATAATCTTAGCACGATCAGCTAGTTTATAAGAAGGAGTTACCCGCACGATTTCTGCTACATTTTCACGACTAGTCAAGAGATTATCAAGAACCCCTTGCCCAATGCTTTTCTGGTTCTTAATGTATTCAATAGTGTGACGGACCAACTGCATGAGAGGATTATCATAGGTGAACTCTCTCGTTGTGTAGGCAATATTTCCCGTGAAAGGAAGGTTTTTCTTGAGATGGTTTCTTACATCAATCACTCCCTTAACATGACTGTCATTATGAGAAAATCGATGGTATTCCTTATAAAGACCTTTTCGAATAGCAGCTTGTAGATACTTGGGGAAGAGATACATCAAAAGTTGATAAAGCCTCTCTTCACGAGACAAAGCAACATCTAAACTAGTGAGATTGATATGAAGAACCTTGTGTAAGAGATAATGCAAAAAATGGTCATTACTCTCATCAGAAAAGCGAGAGGAAATCGTTAATCTTTCCTGACCACACCCCAGAAAACCAATCACATTTCCAGTCTTGATTTCCTGATTAACTGTTTCAAAGATTTTTTGGTCTTTCTCTAAGTCAGGAGAATTCTTCAAATCATTTGGAAAAATAAAGATATTGTCCTCTTTAGAAAGGTTATCCAGTGTTCTATCAAGAAGTGCTTGACTTAGTTTGGGATATTCTGCGACAAAGTCTTCCTTAGCAATTCTATGCTGATTATCAGTTATCCGCATCATCGTCTTCATCGCCTTCATGGTCATCAGCTACTGCCTGATTTTTTTGCTCATTCTTTGTCAGATCAAATGCTTTTTTCAATGTACCCAAAGTTTCAGCCTCTTCATAAGAACCTCGTAAGTAATCTTCCAAAAGCGGTTTGAGGTAATCAGACCAAAGTAATTCATAATCATAATCCAACTCTTTTAAATTACGGAAATAACTTGGTCCGATATGATAATGACTGTTTAACTCCTGAACGTTTTCAATAGCAGCGTTCAAGTTTCTTAAACGTTTTTTCGCTTCTTCCTCATGTCCATCTAGTTCGTTATCTAGAATGTATAACTGGCTTTCAGCAGTAACTTCAACAAAACGGAAACGACGACGCATAGCAAAATCAAAGGTATCTACTGAACGGTCAATATCATTCATAGTTCCGATGATGTAGACATTCTCAGGGATATAAAATTTCTCATCAGTCTCATGTAAATTAGCATACTGAGTAGAAACACATCCCTTTTCACCACGATAGCCAGGGTCAATAGAGAAAAAGAGTTCACCAAAAATCTTAGAAATCTCACCACGATTGATTTCATCGATGATGAAGACAAAATTCTTGTCTGTGTTGATCTCTGTTGGAGAGATATAGTCTTTCAAACCAAATCTTTTCTTTAAAATTTCAAGGACTTTTTTTCCTTGGTTACGATAATAGGGCTGTTTCAGATATTTTTCATCTTTATAGAGTTCATAAACATAAGATTTTGTTAAGCAAGTTCCTTGGGACTTAGTTTCATAATTGATATTAAAATTATTTCTACTATTTACTGTGAGATAGGAAAATTCTGTCAAATATTCTTTTTCATCTCTGCTATTTACATATTCAAGATAAAGATCCCACGCTTCCTCAAAATTATCTTGGCCTCCAGTTTTCTGAGCTTCTTTCGCTCTCTGACAAAATTGCTTAAAAATACCATCTTGTAATTTAAACTCAATAGCTCCATCCCCATTTGATACTGGTCTTAAACCCTCCACAAAATCCGTATAATCATAGGATGGGTGAAATTGTACAAATCCGATTTGCTCTTCGTTGCCACCCGTTAACTCCATAGCAATTTCTTTAGCAAGATAAGTTTTTCCTGTACCAGGTGCACCACGGAGGATGAGGTTTTTGGATTTTTTTAATATACCACTATAATTAAATAAAAAATCATTCCTTAACATAGTTTCACTTTCTAATTTTTTATACTTTTTCCAATTAGGATGATTCAAAAAATAGTCATAGTCTTGAATTATGATTTCATCACTTGCAGCAAATTTTATTAACTGATCAGTCTCTTTAGTTCGGTACTTAATATCTGATGGAAACCATATTGTTTCTTGCCCCGTAAAGAAAAACCACTCCCTCTCTATATACTCTTTTTTCCAATCAACAATAATGGTATGCCCATCGTCTAAAACCTCTTTAACAGTCGCCATTCCACGAATGTTCATCACAGAAACCTTTAAATCATCTTTCTTTACAAAAGGTAAATTCTTCTTTTTGACATATGTGGTTTTAGCGAATAAAACGTCACCTGGTTTAATTTTATTAAACAACTTTAACATTTTTTGATACTGTTTATTTTCCTCGTTGTTATGCCATCCTAATTCCCACTTTCCTTCTTTCCTAAAATATTCAAGATAATCATCATCACCAAATTTTGTACCAACAAAAAAATAGTTATTTTGTTCACTGTTCATTTGAATACTCCTTTAATTTACTTTTATAAGCAAGTTCTATTAATATATAGTTCATCTATAGCATATCATATCTATAAAAAAAATAAAAGAATTTCTAAAGAAAAAGCCTAATGTAGAGTAGGGTATTCCCTCTTAACACTAGACTTCTTTTTTATCTTAATAATACTCTCCCTGACGGTAGTCCCATGAGTTAAAGGTGTCTGACAGGTGCATCATAATCTTATCAATGTCAAGCCCTTTGCGAATCACAACTGGAGCTGGTGAAGTTGAACGTGCTCCTCCTTGTTCCGGGATGAGTTTGCCGTCTTTATCGACCATAGAGACCATCACACCTTGCTCATAGCGTGTTTCAATCGTTTTGTCAGGCTGGATAGATGCCACATAGTCGTCTGCCTCGATAACAAGGTCAACTGCTCCTTCGATGCGTTCTCCGATACCTTCTACCTTACCACGGTTTCCTTTTCCAGATGGGTTTGCAGATGAAGCGTAAACCATCTTGCCTTCTTCCCAAAGTTTGGCAGCTAATTGTTCACCAGCTTTCCCGAATTTGATAACAAAACAGCTCGTTCCACGCACGTCAGTCATCAGTTCTTCACGACCATCACCGTATGCCTTCAGTTTTTCAAAGGCTTCTGGTTTCCAAGGAAGGATACAACCAAGAAGAATATCTTCGTCCCAATGTTTTTGGTAGAAGGCTTCAATTTCTGGGTTGAGTTGTGCTAAAGCGCGAAGCTCATCCATGCTACCACAGAGAACAACACCTGGTTTGTTACGGTTACGCTCTTTGGCTTCAAACTTGCGTTCAAGTCCTGACTTATCGCTAGTCATGATGATATAACCGACTTTTGTAGGGCAAACAATGCACCCTCCCTCACCTTTTAAAATGTCATAGCCTTCTTGTGAAAGTGTTCCGTTCCATTGAATGTGTTTTGTCATAGTTTTATTTCCTTTTCTATTTTTTTCTAATCCTGCCAGTAGGCTGGTCGTTGTTTTTCATAAGCAGCAATCAAATCTTCATACTGCAAGGTAATACCGATATCATCCAAACCATTTAAGAGTTTGTGTTTCCACTCACTATCGATTTTAAAAGTGAATTCTCCAACTGGTGAGATGATTTTTTGTTGTTCCAAATCCACAGTTACCTGATCGGTTGGTTTTAGCTGGGCTAGTTTCTCTCGAACCTCTCTGGGCTGAACAATGGGCAACATGCCATTATTGAGTTCATTATTGTAATGAATATCACCGAAAGACCCCGCAATCACGACCTTAAAACCATAGTCTGCTAAGGCCCAAGCTGCATGTTCCCTCGAAGAACCTGCCCCAAAGTTATCCCCTGAGATAAGAATACTGGCTTTACGATATTCAGGTCGGTTAAAGACAAAGTCTGGATCCTCAGTATACTTATCGTCCAAATATCTCCAAGCATACATGAGGTATTTACCAAAGCCTTTTTTATCAATCAACTTGAGAAACTGCTTGGGTAGGATTTGGTCAGTGTCGATGTTATCATTCATGAGAGGAACGGTCGTTCCCGTATAAACTGTAAATTTCTCCATATCCTCTCCTTACTGGGCTTCTGGCATTTGCCGAACATCTACGAAGCGCCCTGCGATAGCTGCTGCAGCTGCCATGGCTGGACTGCAGAGGTGGGTCTTAGCACCAAATCCCTGTCTGTCTTCAAAGTTGCGATTGCTGGTTGAGGCGCAGTGAACGCCATCTGGAACCTTGTCAGGATTCATCCCTAGGCACATAGAGCAACCTGGGTCTCTCCACTCAAAACCAGCATCTAGAAAGACCTTGTCCAAGCCCAACTTCTCAGCAGCTCGTTTGACAGGACGAGAACCTGGGACTACGATAGCCGTTAAGTTAGGAGCAATCTTCTTCCCTTTAACAAATCGCGCAGCCAGTTGCAAGTCGCTGAGACGAGCATTTGTACAAGAGCCGATAAAGATATAACCTAGTTCAATATCTGCTGGCTTTTGACCTGGTTCCAAATCCATATAATTGTAGGCTCGTTCATCATTCATATCCTTAATTTCTGGGAAGCTACTGTCAAAGTCAACTCCCATAGCAGGATTGGTTCCCCAGGTCACCATGGGAGCCAAGTCTGAGACATCCATCTGGATAACCTTATCATAAACGGCATCATCATCACTGACAATTGTTTTCCAATCCGCCACAGCCTCTTCAAAGTCCTCTGGAACACATTCTCGTCCCTTGAGATAATCATAGGTGGTTTGGTCCGGATTCATGATTCCCATCTTAGAACCAAACTCGATGGACATATTGCAGATGGTCATTCGCTCTTCCATGCTCAGTGCATCAATCGCTTGTCCCCGATATTCCACCACATATCCAACGCCGCAAGCAACGCCGTACTTGGCAATCAGGGCTAAAATGAAATCCTTGGAATAAACTCCTTTTTGAGGAACTCCAGTGAATTCTACCAGCATTTTCTTGGGTTTGACCTGCCAGAGGGTCTGGGTAGCGAAGACATGCTCAACCTCACTAGTCCCAATTCCAAAGGCGATCGCTCCGAAAGCTCCGTGAGTTGCCGTATGGCTGTCTCCACAGACAATGAATTTCCCCGGTTGGGTCCGTCCTGTTTCTGGACCAACCATGTGAACAATTCCTTGTTTTTCAGAACCATGGGCCGCATGTTCAATCCCAAACTCCTCAACATTTTCAGCCAGCTTATCAATTTGAGCCTTGGAAATGACATCTCGAATATCGTAGATATTGACCGTCGGGACATTGTGGTCAAAGGTTCCAAATGTCAAATCTGGTCGTCTCAATCTGCGACCTGCGTCTCGCAATCCTTGAAAAGCCTGTGGACTGGTCACTTCGTGAATATAGTGCTGGTCCACATACATGAGTTGGGGCTGCCCCTCTTCACCTGTGATGACATGGCGGTCCCATAATTTATCAAAAATCGATTTTCCTGCCATCCATTACCTCCAAATAACATATAAGGCTACTAGTGTAGTCACCATCCCAAGAAACCAAACTGTTTTAAAGTACCATTTTCTAGTCTTGTGGTGAAAAATGATTCCTGCTAACCAGGCACCAAAACCACCACAAGTAAATGCTAAAATAAGTAAGATTTTCTCAGGGATGCGCCAAGCTCTTCTCCTTGCCTTGGATTTGTCAACGCCATAAATCACGAAAACCATGACATTCCAAATCAAAAGGACTAGAGTAATTTTTTCGTCTAACTTCATAACCTTGCAATAATAGCTTCTGTCATTTCCTTGGTCGAAGCCTGTCCACCTATATCTCTTGTTAAAACACCAGCTGCCAAACTTGCCTCAACAGCACGCTCGATACGCTCTGCATCCTCATAACAACCAAAGCTATCTCCCAACATCATGGCAACTGACAAAATCATGGAAATAGGATTGGCAATTCCTTGACCAGCAATATCAGGTGCTGAACCGTGAATAGGTTCATAGAGACTTGGTCCATTTTCAGAATGACTGGCTGATGGCATAACTCCAAGTGTTCCAGATAGAACGCTTGATTCATCAGATAGAATATCTCCGAAAAGATTCTCCGTCACGATGACATCAAACTTAGCAGGATTGGTAATCATAAGCATGGCAGCTGAGTCGACTAGCTGGTGCTCCAAGGTTACATCTGGGAAATCCTGCGCGACTTCCTCAGCTACTTTCCGCCAGAGTTTTGAGGTCGCTAGAACATTTTGCTTATCGATACTAGTAACGATTTTTCTCCGACTTCTTGCGATTTCAAAGGCTTTGCGAATAATCAGCTCCACTTCCTCATAGCTATAGTCGTTGATATCACGCGCTTTGCGCTCTTTAAGGATATGATCTCCAAAGTAAATCCCGCCTGTCAACTCACGCACCACGACAAAGTCTACACCAGCAATTCGTTCCGGTTTGAGTGGTGACAAATGCTTGAGACTGTCAAAGATTTTTACAGGGCGAATATTAGCGTAGAGATTGAGTTCCTTACGGAGAGCCAGCAAGCCTTGTTCAGGCCGAACCGCTGCTCCATCATACTGAGGACTACCGATAGCCGCTAGGAGAATAGCATCTGCTTCCCTACTTGCCTTGAGGGTTTCATCAGGTAAGGGATGACCTTCAGCATCAATACCTGCACCGCCAAAGGGTCGTCTATCAATCTCATAGTCAAAACCTGTTTTTTCAGCTAGAGCTTCCAGAACATCTAAACCGGCCTCCATGATTTCTGGGCCAATTCCGTCCCCTGCTAGAGCTACTATTTTTTTTGTCATAGCATTCTCTCCTTTACACACTAGGCATATCGCGATAGGAAACGCTACGTCCCATCTCACCTGCATTCTCTTTTTGAACAAAGGTATTGGCATTGATGTAGGCAATAGCCGAAGCCTTCAACACATCGAAATCAAGCCCTGCTGCATTAAAGATGGTTTCTGTATCTCTATTTTCAACAGTTACCAAGACCCGAGCTTGGGCATCAATTCCATCTGTCACCGCGTCAATAGTGTAAGACACCAAGCGGACGGATTGGTTAAAGAACTTATCGATAGCGTTAAAGATTGCTTCAACGGAACCTTGCCCTGTCGCATTGAACTCAACTTTCTCACAATCCATATTAGCTAGGCTAACGAGAGCTTCGATATCATTATCCGCATGAGTTTGAAGTTGTAAATCATCAAAGTGGAAGCCTTCTGGATTTTCAACCATGGTTCCAGCTACCAGAGCTCGAATATCTGCATCTGTGATTTCTTGTTTCTTATCTGCCAGTGCCTTGAACTTAGCGAAGAGTGGTTTGATGTCCTCTTCTGTAAAGTCTAGGGCCAATTCTCTTAGTTTCTCGACAAAGGCATGGCGACCTGACAATTTTCCAAGTGGGAGGCTGTTACTCTTGACACCGACCAATTCAGGGGTGATGATCTCATAAGTAAGAGGATTTTTAAGGACTCCGTCTTGGTGAATACCAGATTCGTGAGAGAAGGCATTGCCACCAACTACAGCCTTGTTTTTAGGAACTGGAATACCAGAGAAGCGAGAAACCATTTCTGACGTATTGATGGTTTCATTTAAAACAATACTAGTTTCTGCTTGATAGTAATCTTGGCGAATATTGAGAGCAACTGCTATTTCTTCCAAGGCAGCATTGCCAGCTCGCTCACCAATACCGTTGATAGTCCCTTCGACACGTCCTGCCCCATTCTTGACAGCAGCAAGGCTATTTGCCACTGCCATTCCAAGGTCATCGTGGCAGTGAGGCGAATAGACAATCTGACGATCTGTCTTGACATTCTCAATCAAGTGTTTGAAGATAGCACCGTATTCCTCTGGTGTGGTAAATCCTACCGTATCAGGGATATTGATATAAGATGCACCTGCATCAACCGCTGTTTGAACAACTTGCAGGAGGAATTCCAACTCTGTTCTAGTCGCATCCTCTGGAGAGAATTCAACCACTTCAAACTTAGAACGGGCATATGAAACATGATCCTTAATAGCTTCTAAAATCTCTTCCTTACTCTTATTGAGCTTATACTTTCGGTGTATCGGACTGGTAGCGATAAAGACGTGAACCTGTGGATATTTGGCATCCTTGAGGGCTTCATAACAAGCATCAATATCAGACTTGACAGAGCGTGCCAAACCAGTTATCGCTGTTTTCTTTAAGACCTTAGCAATCTCCTGAACTGCCGTAAATGAGTCTGGACTAGCCGCTGGAAAACCAGCTTCTATGGCTGAAATACCCCATTTCTCCAGCTGCCTTGCAATGGCAAGTTTTTCCTTGATTGAAAAGTTAACACCAGGTGTCTGTTCTCCATCCCGAAGGCTGGTATCTAGAAATTCAACTGTTCTCATAAAGATTTCCCCTTTTCCAAATGTGGTTTTTAAAAAAACATCTCGCTTAGAAATCCAAGCGAGATGTTGATTCACTCCCGCTTGGTAAGCCAAACAGGACTAATGCTTTTTGCACTAGCCCGAGTACCTCAACAACAAAGCGAATTGATTAAACTTAGCTGTTTTCATGTTTGACTTTCTCCTTCGTTTGATATCTTGTTTAGTATTTTAGCATAGGCAAAAGTACTTGTCAAGAAAAAATCCAATATTTTCTGAAAATTTCTTCAGTAGAGAATATTTTGCTAATTGAAAGTTCTTGAAAAATCTTGAAATGTTTCATTTTTTAGTGGTTAAATTCCAGCTTCTTTCTATAAATTCCAGTACTTCTTCATCTGATAAAGTATCATCAAGCGCCACACTAATCCAGTAACGTTTATTCATATGAAAAGCTGGATAAATGCCCTTGTGTGAAAGCAAATCAGCTACTTGGTCATGCTTGAGGTTGACTGCTTCCACTTGTCCTTCTCTGCCCTTTTCCAGCTTCTCCCAAGAGATTTTCATCAAGACGGCATACCACTTTTTATTGACTTCGTGTCTTAACACTGCTGTATCAGGCGATTTCTCCCACAAATACTCCAACTGATTTCCATACTTTTCCTGAACCTGAACCATGATACGCTTAGTCTGAGGACAGATAAAATCCTGTACCTCAAAACAAGCCTTCCGAATCTGGTAAAGAATCTCCAAACAAGCCTCACGGACACTTGCAACAAAACTTCCTTTAAAACTTTCCATATGGACTTGAGGATAGAGGTCACCAGTCTCCTGGTCAAAGACCTGAAAACTCACATTATCAGCAGTGATGGACACAGTCATGACAAAGTCACCTTGCAAAATCTGGCAACCATAGGTCCAGACTCCACCATTTTCTACCAAACCATAGGCACGAGCCTTTTCTTGATTCAATTGATAGGATTTAAAAATTTCAAACATAAGTGAAAACTGCTACCCAAAGCTAGCAGTTCCTTTCTATTTTTTAAAAGACAACCTTAGTACCATGTAGTTGTGTCACTCCCAGTTGGTCGATAAAGATTTGACGGTTGTCAAGGTCAATCCCCCCACCTGGTAGAATTTCAATTTTACCTTTAGCGTGCTCCAAAATTCTGTGATAGTGAGCAAAACGTTTTTCTAAGGAGTCACCAGACACACCAGCGCGAGTTAGGATACGAGTGACACCGGCTTGGCTGAGCCAGTCAATAGCTTCTAACTGGTCTTCTTCGCTCAATTCATCAAAGGCCATGTGGAAGACAATTTCCATTCCTTTTGATGCCGCAATTAACTTCTCCAGATTAGGCTTATCCAACTTTTTATCAGCAGTTAAAACCCCAAATACAACTCCTTGACTTCCAGCCTGAGCAGCCAACCGAATGTCTTCTAGCATAATAGCAATTTCTAGTTCATTATAGACAAAGTCACCACCACGTGGACGAATCATGGTCATAATGGTTGTATCGTAGTTAACTGCCAGTTCAACCGCTGCCTTAGTCACTCCATAGCTGGGAGTTGTCCCACCAACTGCTAGATTGTCACAAAGTTCGATTCGACGAGCTCCAGCCTGCATCGCTTTTTCAAGCAAGGTCACATTTTCAGCACAAAATTCGTAAATCATTTGATTCTCCTTGAAGATTACTTTAAATTTATTATATCATATTGTTGTGGATATGCTTTCAATTTTATCAAGGCAAATAACTACTATTTTAACTATTCTTTGTCTGGAATGACCTTGAAGAGATAATAGGTGATAAAGATGGTCAAAGCACCCAGACCGATTTTGACTGGTAAAAGAGGTGCAAAATAAATGGAAATTCCCATCAAGATGTAGATAGAGACAATAATCTTTTTTTTACGTTCACGCGCAATAGACTTAGTCTCACGAAAATCAGCTACATATGCTTGATAGAGCTTGGTATGATAAAGCCAATCTTCGAAACGCTTGGAACTTCTGGAGAAACAAGCAATAGACAGCAAAAGAAAAGGCGTTGTGGGCAACAAGGGTAAAACAACCCCAATAATAGACAAGGCTAGTGATAAAAAACCAATGATCAGATAGATAAGACGCATAACTTCTCCTAGTTAAAATAATCTTCTTCTAGTTTCGCATACAATGATGAATTTTGTCAAGTTCTAACCAAAAAGAGCCTGAAATTCACTTTCAGGACTCTCTTCTTATTTAATCTTTTCTTCTTCGTAATCACTATTACTACAAACGACCTGCTTGCCACCACCACGGACTTTTTTCTCCATGAGGAAGTTGCCACATTTTGGACAGTCACGACCAACAGGTTTGTCCCAAGAGGTAAATTCACATTCTGGATAGCGATTGCAACCATAGAAGAGGCGATTACGCTTGGTTTTACGTTCAATGATTTGTCCCTGATGACAACTTGGACACTCTACACCGATTTCTTTTACGATTGCTTGGGTATGACGACAATCTGGGAAATTGCTACAAGCGTAGAACTTACCAAAACGACCAAGTTTAATGACCATTGGACTACCACACACTTCACAGTCAAATCCAGCCAGTTCATCCTTGATTTGGATTTTTTCCATTTCTTCTTCAGCCTTGGCGACTTCTTTGGAGAATGGTTTGTAAAAGGCATCAATGACACGTTGCCACTGCTCTTTTCCGACTTCGACATCATCCAGCTTGCCTTCCATTTCAGCTGTAAAGGTCACATTTACGATATCTGGGAAATATTCAACGATGAGCTTGTTAACAATTTCCCCCAACTCTGTCGGTTCAAAACGTTTGGCTACAAGGCGAACATAATAACGTTTCTGAATGGTTTCAATGGTTGGAGCGTAGGTTGACGGACGTCCAACCCCATTTTCCTCCAAAGTCTTAATCAGGGTCGCTTCAGAATAACGAGCAGGCGGTTGGGTGAAATGTTGCTCTGGTTTGCTATTGACCTGTTTAACCACATCTCCAACAGCCATATCTGGTAACATCTTATTCTTGTCAGAATCATTATAAATGGCAAGATAACCATCAAACTTAATCTGACTACCATTAGCAGCAAATTGAATTCCATTTTGCGACAATTTAACAGCCATGGTATCAAAGACAGCAGCTGTCATCTGGCTAGCCACAAAACGATTCCAGATAAGAGTATAAAGCTTAAGCTGATCCTTGTCCAGATACTTAGCGATGCTTTCAGGTGTATTAAAAACACTAGACGGGCGAATAGCCTCGTGGGCATCCTGAGCTCCTGAAGCATTTTTGACCTTGCTACCATGCTTAGAATACTTACTACCAAAACGGTCCGTAATGAAGCTTGCTGCCTCATTTTGCGCTACAGGACTGATACGAGTCGAATCGGTACGCATATAGGTAATCAAACCTTGAACACCAGAACCAATATTAATCCCTTCATAAAGCTGTTGGGCAACCATCATAGTCTTTCGAGTACGGAAGTTAATTTTATTGGCAGCGTCCATCTGCATGGATGAAGTGGTATAGGGTAAAGGAGCATTGCGTTTGCGCTCTTTCTTATCTACCTGATCCACTGAAAAATCCTTACTAGTCAGACGAGACAAGACTTCCTTGACCTCATCATTGCTAGTCAATTTCAGCTTTTTGCCATCCACTCCATAGAAGGAAGCTTGAAATTGCTTGGTTCCCTTTTTAAAAACACCATCAATTGTCCAATATTCTTCTGGTTGGAAGGCATTGATTTCATTCTCACGATCAATGATTAACTTAAGCGCAATAGACTGAACGCGCCCTGCTGATAAGCCTTTCTTGACCTTCTTCCACAAAATAGGCGAAATCGAATACCCCACCAAGCGGTCTAGGACACGACGTGCCTGTTGGGCATCGACCAAGTCCATATCAATCTTACGAGGTTCTTTAAAAGCATTTTTGACCGCATCCTTGGTGATTTCATTGAAAACCACACGGTTGGCATCATTTTCATCTAAGTTGAGAATATGGGCCAAATGCCAAGAAATCGCTTCTCCTTCACGGTCCGGGTCACTCGCCAGAAAGACTTTATTAGCTTTTTTGGCTTCTTTTTTCAAGTCATTGATAAGAGGACCTTTTCCTCGGATATTGATATATTGCGGTTCATAATTATTTTCAATATCGACGGACATACTGGATTTCTTCAAATCACGGATATGGCCGACACTGGCTAAAACCTTGTAGTTTCTGCCAAGATATTTTTCAATCGTCTTAGCCTTAGCAGGTGACTCCACGATTACTAAATTTTTTTTAACTGTTGATTTTTTCTTTTTTGTTGCCGTAGCCACAGTATCACACCTTTTCAAAGTAATAAACTTTATAAAGTGTAAACCATTTTGCCATAACTGTCAAGACTTAGCTCCTATATATAGAAGAAAAGTTTGTCTAGTAAGCGAAATTTCGTCTTATACTCAATGAAAATCAAAGAGCAAACTAGGAAACTAACCGCAGGTTGCTCAAAGCACTGCTTTGAGGTTGCAGATAAGACTGACGAAGTCAGTAACCATACCTACGGCAAGGTGATGCTGACGTGGTTTGAAGAGATTTTCGAAGAGTATTAAAATTCAAATTCCGCAAGAACATCCTGCCCACTGGTAACCAATTTTGCACCTTCTTGAATCAAATGATGGCAACCGTCTGATAATCCATCTAAAATACTTCCAGGAATAGCAAAAACATCGCGTCCTTCTTCCATTGCTCGCTCACAGGTAATGAGACTACCTGAGCGCATCTTAGCCTCTGCTACAATCACACCACGACAAAGTCCAGCAATGATGCGATTACGGGCAGGAAAATGAAATTTCAGAGGTTGTTCGCCAGGTCCATATTCACTAAGAACCAGATGGTCATTGCCGATGTAGTCTTGCAAGCGTTTATTGGCTTTAGGATAAAACACATCTAGTCCTGTTCCAATCACTGCAATGGTTTTTCCGCCGTTCTGAAGAGCAGCCATATGGGCTGCTGTGTCAATCCCCTTGGCTAATCCACTGACGATAACCAGTTCATTTTCCAAACCTTGAATAACTTTTTCAACTGACTTAGCTCCTTGTTTGCTACAAGCACGACTGCCCACGACCGCTACCTTAGGAAATTTCAAGAGGTCAAGATTTCCCTTGTAAAATAAAAGTACAGGCGCGTCGTATATTTCACTCAAATCCCAAGGGTAACAGTCATCTAAAATAGAGAAAGATGGAAATTTTTGAAACTCCTTCTCCAAATGCGAATCATCTATCTGAAAATAACGTTCCATAAAAACAGCTGGATTTCGGCAACCTGATATATCTGCAATATCGCCTAACAACAGTTCTTGATCAACATTTTCACCGTATTCTAGGACTTTCAAAATCTGTTGATTGGTCAAACCTGATTTTTTTAACTTATAGATTTCATAGTTTGTGATTTTCATAAATATCTCCATTTCTTTTTCTACTCATCTATTTATTCGTAAAAAATCAAAAAAACATCCGACTATTTCAGCCAGATGTTGGAATTTGGCTCTATAATATTTGTAGTGGGTAAATCCCCTATAGATATTATGGAGCCTATTTTTGTGTAGAAAAAAAGTCCCATATGACCTATAATGAAAAGCGACGAAACAACTCATTAGAAAGATTCATATGGAACAATTACATTTTATCACAAAACTACTCGATATCAAAGACCCTAATATCCAATTTATAGATATCATCAATAGGGATACACACAAAGAAATCATCGCCAAACTGGACTACAATGCTCCATCTTGCCCTGAGTGCGGAAGTCAAATGAAGAAATATGATTTTCAAAAACCGTCTAAGATCCCTTACCTCGAAACGACTGGTATGCCTACTAGAATTCTACTTAAAAAACGCCGTTTTTGTACTGCCCCCAAAAAGTTAGACAATTAATTTATCCGAAGGATTTAGTTCTGTATTGTACAGGGCTAAGTCCTTTTAGTTTTACCTTAATTCGTTTATTGTTGTAGTAATCAATATAGTCTACAATGGCTTGTT
>NZ_WIJO01000047.1:0-17400 GCF_009496205.1 Streptococcus mitis | reverse complement strand
GCTCTATACTATACCGGCGGCCGGGGTCGAACCGGCACGTCCTTGCGGACACTGGATTTTGAGTCTAATATTATTAGTTTTAAATCTCAGAAATATTGATTTTATAAGCTTTTTTTCCATAATATTTTTTAAAACTTAGTATCACTTCCAAAGTTTAGATACTTTTTAGTAACTATAAAATGCTAGAAAGTATACTCCTTATTAAAAAGAGTTTTGGACTAGTTTTGTGCAATTTTATTACCCATATCCGTAATAAGAGAGGCTAAATTAATTGCCTTTAATGATTGTAGAAATTGGTTGTGAATATCATTAGACACATAACCAGCTAGCAAAATATGCTCAGCCATGTCATATTGCTTAATCAAGAGAATCTTATCATGTTTTTCATTAAATAAAATCGCACTAATTGCTGTATTAAAGACTGGAAAACGAAAACTCGCACATTGTGAACAATAAGGAATATCTCCCTCATCTTTTAAAAATTTTTTCTCCAAAGGATGCCCACATTCGGGACAACAAGTCATTGTTTTGTCAAATATAGAAACCTCTTTTTTAAAGTTCTTAAAAGTAATTTTACCAGTAAAATCGAGACCACGCAAGACATTGAAATAAATCAAGACTTTTTTTTAAATTTATTTTATGATATACTAAACTTATCAGCTATTGGTTCTGAAAAAGTGTCTGCCACAGTTTTACTACAAATTCTCATGACTTGTGCCAAGATTTATAAAAAACGGATAGCTATAATAGCTCTTAGAGCAAAAACATGACATATAGGAGGTTAAAGACATGTCATACTTTTATCTTTTTATCGCCATTGTAGGAGAGATATTGGGAACTAACCTTTTGAAATTATCAGACGGTTTTACAAAGCCTATTCCAACCGTTTCTGCCCTACTTAGCTTTGGCGTTTGTTTCTATTTCTTATCACTATCAATACAAAAAATTCCTTTAGGAATAGCTTATGCAACATGGTCAGCTGTCGGTTTAGTTTTGACAGCCTCTATCGCAGTAATGATTTTCAAAGAAACACTAAATGTTTATAGCATTATCGGTTTAATTTTGATTATCATTGGTGTTGTCATGGTTAACTTATTAGGAAATGCAGGACATTAATAAAACCGGCTCTATACTATTTGTAGTGGGTAAATCCCCTATGGATATTATGGAGCCTATTTTGTTGTAGAAAAAAAGTTCCATAAGAACTATAATGAAAAGCTAGAATTCTGTCAATATTTTGGACACATTTTGGGAGGGAATTTTGAAGACTAGCGTCCTCCTAATTTTCCCAATAAGTTTTAACTTCTTCAAAAATCTTATTCAAAAGTTCTGCATCTTTTTCTGACAACTGATTTTTTTCTATAACTCTATCTTTTAGTTCTGTTGCCTTTATTTTATTTCTTGCCACCGAAACTGCTATTGAATGTTTCAAAATATCAAACTCATCCTTTGAAAAGTTTGCAATATTGGTAAGATCTAATTGTTCTAGAGGTAAACTACTGATAATTGAATAAGGTTTTTGTCCCAGCAAATAATCTGTAGTAGTCCCAAAGATATTTGCTAATTTCACAACGAATTCTAATCCTGGTTCTAACGTTCCATTCTCCCACCGAGAATATGTCCCTTGTTGAACTCCAATTAATTCCGATATTTGTACTTGAGTTAACTTTTTTGATTTTCTGAGAGTTTTTAACCTCTCTGAAAATTTATAATCCTCTGTATACATAATTCTCCTATAGATATTCTTATTCGTATATTTTAGCTTGACAAAATATTCTAAACGGTATAAAATAGAATTATTCCATAAGGAATATTTATTTTGAGATTGAATATTCCATTGAGAATATTATAGCATAAAAGGAGGTAAAAGCGTATGTAACTAGTAGTCGATTTAAAAAATTTTAATAAAGGAGGTAGGATTCGACAAAATAAAAAATCTTGAAACAAATGTGCCGTTCGTTCCAAGATCAAAACATATTATGTAACAATTATACCACAGAAAACTCTTCAGTTGCACAAGAAAATTTCGGAGGTTTCACAAAAAGATGACCAATAAAGAGTTAGTCAATCAAATTTCTGGCCTAAACTCTACCTCTACTCTTAAAAATTGGATTCAACTGATTAGAGAGATAAGTGGCAAGGAATTTAAGAAAATTAAAATTCCTATCAGTAGAAATCCAAGAACTCATCAATTAAGTTATACAGTTGCCTATGACTTTACAGACGAAGACCTTAGACAATTTCAAAAGTTAGCTAACCTAAAACTTGAAATAGGTCTCAAAGAGGCTATACAAGCCGTATTTGGGAGTCTAGCAGATAATGAGCAAGAATCCCTAAACCAAGTAATAGATGAGCTCTACGATGAACTGAGCGCCTTGAAACAGGAATTTAAACGAGAAATACGACTGATAAAAATTGAGAATTCCAACCTAAAAAAGAAAATCCAAGATATTGAAGAGTCGATGCAAACCGGCCTACTAGGGTTTGTTAACAAGAGGTCAAAAAATAGGTTCGGCTAATAGCGAGTTTTCGGCTGAGCCATGAGGCAGAAAGCCGAAAATGAGCGTAGATGCGGACGGACCATTTTTGACCGATAGGGTGTGTAGTAACACCACCCTCTGCAAGTTAGGTGTACCATCGAAAGAATTCAGTATTTCCAAGGGTTTCGGAGATTTTAAGGGTGGCAAAATTAAGCAAAAAGTTGAATCAAAATCTATGGCAAAAAATGAACATTTACGTTCTGTATTTGACTGGATTCAAATTCAGTTTGATAAGACTGAATTTTCGCCAAGAGAAATAATCGAAGACATTCTATTTCTTGACTATGACCTATTTATTGAGAATAAAGGGAGCCTTAAATACTATAACTATGATAGCCAGCTTCATTATGGGAATATCCGTATCTACTATGGAGCGAAAGAGTCGTCCTACATGCTTGTCATGTCAGGACAGGCACTCGAGTTCTATAGAGATATGGTATTAGATCCAAATAGTCTGTCCGAAAGACAGTTTTTGAACAACCTCTACTACAATTACAATCATTTTTCAGTAAGACGAATTGATATTGCAATAGATGATTTTAATGAAACACCCTATTTCACTCCTAATCAGCTTCTAAAGATTTGTCAGAAGAAACGCTTTATATATGGAAAAAGCACCTACTACAATACCTACGGAGATGAAACAATCGGCCAGACCTTATATTTGAGAAAACCCAATGATGACGAAAGACTTAGAATTTACGATAAACGCTTAGAACGAGCTGAGAAGCTCGGTATCAGCAAGCGGTATATAGAAAATTGGATAAGAACTGAGTTAGAACTTAGGAAAGAAAAAGCTCACTACTTCATTCAAGAATGGTTGCATTCAGAAATAGATCTTCTCAACTTTACCAAGGGATATCTCAAAGAAAAAGTGAGGTTCTATAGTGATAGCTATTTCTCAAAACCTTTGAGATCTTGGGAAAAGTTTTTAGGCCATTCAAAACCCGTCTCTATCATTATTTCAAAATCAAAAACAGAACTAGAACAAAAATTAGAATGGTTTACCTATAAAGGTTCAGGAGCTATTCTAAAAGCGTATAAATTTCTATACGACAATAACTTACTGCATGAGTATGAGAAAGCTAACTATCTCGCACTCAACAATATGGAATATCCACCAGATTTAGCAAGTGGATTAATAGAAAGAGCAATACTCTTTAAACGAGAGGATTTGATCCCTACAATCAAAGAAAATATTAAAAGGAGAAATTAACTATGGCAAAAATGCTTTCACAAAATGACTGGAATTTTAATAACATTGGAACAAAATTTGAATTGGATGAAGTCATTCCAAAATTTGAAACGGAAGTCCGAGCAGATGCAAACGGAGAAATTATCAAAAACCGAGATGGTAGCGAAAGACGTTTTAATACCGATAAAATCATTGGTTGGAAATACAATGTAACAATCAAGGATGGACAATTCAAAAAGAAATCAACCCAAGTCTCAGTAGACAATCCAGATGCCTTGGTTGATAATGACTATATCCAAGCAATGGATGAAGTACCAGTTACATTTGACAATTTACAAGCTACTATGATTAGCACGACAATGTATTACAAGGCTGATGCTATCCATTTAGTAGATGTAAAACAAAAATAAGTAAAATACAAGGGGAGTTAATCCTCCCCTTAGTTAATCTAATTAGAAAAGGAGATCACATGATTAAAACTGTAACAAAAGATGACCTTATCGAACTTGGATTTGCTCCAGGAACTGCAAGAAAGATTATCCATACCGGCAAATTACTATTAGTGAATCGTGGTTTTAACATCTACGATAACAAAAGGATTGGTACAATTCCAGCCAGTGTCGCAGAAGAACTATTAGGAATTGAACTCCAGAAAGAAGCGTAGCTTATGGCTTTACGTAAAAGTAGAGACGGAACTTGGATTGTTGATGTTTCCAATGGTATAAATCCAATATCTCTAAAACAACGTAGAATTGTAAGAAAAGGATTCAAAACTAAAAAAGAAGCATTGGAGGCCGAACAATACTTACGAAGTGTCGAACTTAAAGAAAAAAGTTTCAACTCAAAAATATCAATTGATATCCTTTATGATCTCTTAAAAGAAGAGGATAGAATAAACAACAGAAAACAAAGCTATATAGATACACAAGAAAACAACTATAACAGGCATATAAAAAACTATTTTGAAAAAGTTGATGATGTAGCTAAATTAACTTATGAAGATATCTATCAATTCAGAGAACATCTAAGAGATAAAAATACTCAAAACTCAGAAAAGAAGCTAAGTCCAAACACTATTAATAAAATTATAATTTTACTAAAGAAAATTCTGGATGTTGGATTAAGAAAGGGATTTTACAAGGAACATCCCGTAGGATTACTGAAAAAATTACCCATAGAAAAAGTAAAATTAAATTTCTGGACAGTAAAAGAATTTAAGCATTTCTTAACACTATTTAGCAACGATGAATACAATATAAAATTACTATTCACAGTTCTATTTTTTACTGGTCTAAGACTCGGAGAAGCTCTTGCTCTAACGTGGAAGGACATAGAGTTTTCTACAAATACAATCCATGTAAGTAAATCAATATACGTTAAAAAAGGTGAAGAACACATTAGTAGTACAAAGACAAAAGCTGGAACCCGAAGAATCATCATGAACACCAAACTAGTGGAGACACTAGAAGAATGGAGGCAAACACAGCATGAAAGATTAAAAGAATTTACAACCAACCTAGATGATCTACAGATATTTCAAAATAGCCCGATTACGATAACTAAGGATTCAATCGAAAAACAATATAAAAAAATATTACAAAGAGATAGTTCTTTAAAAAAAATAAGAATTCATGACTTCAGGCATTCACATGCTTCCCTACTAATAAACCAAGGAGAAGATTATCTTGTCGTAAAAGAAAGATTAGGACATGCTTCTATAACTACAACAATAGATACATACTCTCATTTGTATCCAAGCAAGCAACAAAAATTAGCGGATAAATTAGATGATTTGTTATAAAACTAGTAATTTTAAGTAACTCAGCGTTACAAATTCAACAAATAAAAGAAAAAGACAAGGTCCGAAAACCTTGTCTTTAATACTATACCGGCGGCCGGGGTCGAACCGGCACGTCCTTGCGGACACTGGATTTTGAGCCCAGCAGGCTTTGGTGTTTAAGATTTTATATCTTTATAAGTCAGCATAATCAATGTTATAAAAACCCATTTATATTATTTAAAAAAACAAAATTTTTATTTTTAGTAACTTTTTAGGAATTCGCGTATTCACCTATTTTATTTCTTCATCAATTTCATAATATTCTTTTATGTACTCATAGTACTTATAAATTGCTTGATTTAGGATGTAAGCCTTAGTTACTCGACCTTCTTTCTCAGCAATAATTTTTTGGATTTCGTCTAATTCATCCGATGAGCGTTTTGTCATATAAAAAGCTATTTGTTTCTCCATTGATAACTCTCCTCCATTTATTTAATTTTATTTTAGCAAAAAAAATACCTATTTACTAGCTTTTTTGCTTGCCAAATTATTTTTTTTGTTGTATACTCTTTTTATAGAAAATAACTAGTTATTAGCTAGTTTAAAGAAAGGAGGCAACTAGTATGAACAGATTGGAACAGGAAGCTTTAGATTACTTCTATGAAGAATTGGAAAGCTATTATGATGATGAACAGGAACAAGGAGAAATCTTTGACGGCTTGAACGACTAGCAGGAGGAGTTCTCCTCCTCTTGCTGATTTACTAATAGAATAGAAAGGTTTATTTATATATGAAAAAATTAAAAGCAGTCACATGGAACATAAATTTGCGTTCTAAAAAGGGGATGCTAATCCCAGATATGGTGTGCAAAGAACTGATTCGATTAGAAGCACATATTATCTGTCTGACAGAGTATGTGAAAACAGATAATCATTCTCAATTTTGTTCTAACCTACAAACTAATGGTTATACAATTTTTGAAGATGTGCGTACTATTGGTTTTGGAAATGAAATCATTATTGCCATAAAGAATGATTTAGTTAATGATTGCCAAGTCATTACTATCGATAATGATGATAATAATCCAAACTTTTTACACGTTAGAGTGACAATTGAAGGACAAGAATTAAACATTATTGGAGTTCGTATCAAGGTCGGTGGAGAAAACATTTTTCAAGATTTCAAACATCGAAAATCGCAACTAGATAAACTAATCTCAAATTTACCCGCAACACATGAAAATACAATTGTTCTAGGTGACTTTAATAATGGCTATTTCAAACAGAATGACGATATTCATTCCTATCAGGGCAAAGCTAGGGAGTTTTACTCTTATCCATTGCTTAAGTCTGAAATGAATAAAGCAGGCCTAACCGTACATACTCCCTCTGAGGAAACCTCTTGGAAATATTGTAAATTAGACCATATTATAGGAAATATTCCTATTTCTAATGTGTGTTATTCTTGGAGATTCTTAGAAAATCCTGATTATCAAAATAAAGTCAGTTTCCCCGACCACGCTATTTTAGCGGCGACTATATCTTTATAGTTTTCCTTAAAATAATTGCTCATTATAGGAGGTAATGAAATGAGTGATAATTTAAAAGCATATCTATTTCTTTTAGGATTTATGATATTAGCTGGCATAGCAATTTTTATATTCCCTCAAGGACATTTCTTTTCGAATTCTATCCTTATCCTTGGGTGTATTCCACTGCTTATCTCAACATATTATTTCGCAAAAATCAAGCTCTTAGGGTTTTACGAACTTTTAAAAGAGCTTTTAGATAAAATAAAAGGTATCTAACTAATATGTTTAAATTAAGACAAAGTGCTGATTTAACCAAAACTTATATTATTACTAGTAGTAAATTGAAGACAGTACATTTTTCAATAATAGCACTCACTATCTGCATTATATGTGCTATTATTGCCAATATAAGGGCTCCAACTTTTGTTCAAATTCTCTTCATATTTTTAGGTGGATTTATTATCTATAAAATTCATCTGAAAATAAAAACTTTTCGATATAACTTAGAGTATTACCTTATTATACGTGAGAGCTTACTTTATGTACTCCACACAAACAGACTTTATACCACATCTAAAGATAGTTCAGGCTATGAAAAAATCATCAGAAGTGCAGCATTAGAATACGAGATAGATAGACAAAAAGGTCATGTTCTTATCAAAGCTCTTATAACGGGCGATGAATTTACAAAAAAACTTCAAGCTCTTGATGATGTGCTTTGTGGCGCGCTTGGACTAGAGCTTGACGAGAAGATTCTTCGGGCTAGTGTTGCAGAGTATCATTTCTATTACATAAAACCAAAAAGGTTAGTTCTACAATCTCACAACCAAAGACGAGAGATAGATAGCCTTGATATAGATTTAGGATATGGTGTAAATTACAACCCAATAAAATGCCCACATATTTTAGTATCGGGAGGAACAGGGAGCGGAAAGTCTGTCTTCATATCTTTCCTGATTTTAGAACTTCTCAAACGGCAATCAACAGTCTATATTGCTGACCCTAAAAATAGTGATTTAGGCAGTTTGTCACACTATATTGGAGATAAATATGTATCTACAAACCCTAACAATATCGCACGAATTGTTCGACTAGTCGTCGAGGCAATGACGGCACGCTATCAAATTATGCGTGATAACTTTCAATACGCTTCAAATTTTTCAGAGCACGGCTTTAAGCCGATATGGCTGATATTCGATGAAATGGGAGCATTTCAAGCTTCAGGAACGGATAAAAAATCAAAAGAAGTTATAGTTGAAGTTATGGACGGTATCAAGCAAATCATTCTACTTGGACGACAAGCTGGGGTATTTATCCTAATTTCAGCTCAACAAATGAGAGCCGAAACCTTAAATACCGACCTTAGAGATAACCTAGGCTTGAGAATTGCTCTTGGTGCAAATTCTAGCGAGGGTTATCGAATGGTCTTTGGTTCTGCTACCCCTGATAAATTAAAGCCAATTGAGGTAAAAGGGGCTGGCTATCTTTACATGCAAGGCTCAGGAAAAGAAACGGCTCAATATTGGGAAAGTCCTTATCTTGATACAACACAATTCGATTTTATAAAAGAACTACAATTATATATAACAAAGTTAAAATAATTTCAATAGATATTTTTGCTTAAATTCAATAGATTTTCAGCAAAAATATCTGTTCCTCATCGCTCTGCGATGATAGAAAAGAGGTACACATGAAGTTGAATGATTTTTTAAAGCCAGAACTGCTTGGCAACAAATTTCTAGCAGTAAAAGGCTATACAGAAGTATTAGACAGAGAGACTAATAAGCCCGTAGCTTTAAGACTTAACGTGTCAATTCAAGACGAAAACTCAGATTTTTTTATGGAGATGATACAAGTCAAAGTAAATACATTATCCCCTACTGCTTCTGTTCAAGAGATGACGAATAATAAAACTTGTCCTGTTAGTCTTAAAGATTTAAACGTAGGGCAATTCAATGGAAATTTGTGGTTCGCTTGTTCTGATGTTTTACCTGTAACAAAATAGCTAAGATTAGATAATATATAAAGGAGTTTTACAATGCAAACTTTTAACTACGATGATTTTAAGAATGAAAAGGGGATTGTTTCATTTTCTGAAGCAGAACAAATCTATTCTAGTCTCCTTAATTCCTCCAATCAACTTGATAAAGAATTTCAAGAAGAATGGACAACATTTGTGCTTCTATGCGTAGAGTATGCCTCTGCACGTGGTAAATGGCTCACACTCTCAAGAGAAGAGAAACTTGCCAGCGATGAATCTAGAACTGTTACTCACAATAAAGTTATTTATCAACTAAAGATTTTAAAAGGTTTAGCAAGTGAACAGGGCAATGATGTTGCTTGGTTTGAAAAATTTAACGATGACAGAAAACGTATTGGGGATTTTGCTTGCTATGTAGCTTATATCTATGCCTTAAATGCTCGATAGACAATTAGAGGATATTATGGCTATATATTACTCTATGTCTGATATTCATGGAAATTATTAAATAACATCTTAAGAATAATTAGTTCTATTTATCTATCACCGAAACAATGTGCTATAATTTAATTCGATTCTTAGACTAATATCAAAAATAAAGAGGGGAATATATATGAAGACGTTATTAATTGGTGATTTACACTTAAAATCTCAACTGATTTTACCCATTGTTGACAAAATTATCCAAACACATAATATTAAGAGAATCATTTTTCTTGGTGATTACGTTGATTTACATGGTCAAACTAACAATATCCAACTTTATGCCAAAGACCTCACTTTTTTATACTCTTGGAAAATAGATAAAGAGCAAAACGGAATAGATGTAATTAATCTTATAGGTAATCATGATGCTTATTATTTACTGGGAGAACAAGCTCCTTTCTCAATTCAAAATTTAGAAGTGTTTTTCGCAGTTAAAGAATTGTTGCAGGATTTGAAATTACAAGTAGCTTATCAACTAGATGATTATTTAGTCAGTCACGCTGGTTTCAATCTGATATTTGACCCAAAAGAATGGCATTTTAACCTCTATACCAAAGAGCATGAAGAAGAATTAGATATTCTAGCTTATACAATAGGACCAATGCGTGGTGGGAAAGCTCTTGGGGGTTCTCCTTTATGGGCACATTTTAGAGAATTAGAACTGCTTCCCAACCAAGACTTTCCTAAACAAATTGTTGGGCATACCCCTAAAGAATCTATTGATATTTCTAAAAATGTTATTGGTATAGATACTTTTTCATTATATATTGACAAAGATAATAAATATCAATTTATTGGTAACGGAGATTTGCTCGTTTATGACCAAGGACATTTTGAGGTCATTCCAACAGACTGGGCAACAGACAAAATATTAAAACAATTACCACGACTATAAATTTAATAGCTACTTCTCATCATGTACCTAAGCAAAACTGCCGACAAGCAGTCGGCAAGCTGGAAGTGTGTTTAGCGGAGCGGTGCTTAGGATCACATGATAGAAGTAGGGAGGAGCTTTGCTCCTCCTAGTTTATTTATTATATAGACAATCTTTTGGCGAAAGCCAACCTAAAAGGAACTATTTTTTATGACCTCATATAATAAAAAAATAGTCCGCACTTCTTCCTATATTGAAATTTGGGAATATGAAAAGCCAATATTTTCAAAAGGAAAATCCATTTTAGATACTGATACTAAAAGCAAAGAAAAATCACAACGTAGAACATTTGATGAACTTACACCTGAAGAACAAGAACAACGTCTGGAGCGTATGAAAAAAACTCGCTTAGAAGCTAAGTGGAACTTATTACGCCTAGTTGATTGCAATTTTGATGATACAACTTCTTTTCTTACATTGACCACTAAAAAAAATATCAGCGATAGAAACCACTTCAAAGACTTACTCAAAACTTTTATTAAACGCTTTAATTATCACATTTTTAATACCAAGAAAAGTAAATTAAAATATATAGCAGTATTAGAGAGGCAAAAACGTGGAGCATGGCATGCTCATATTCTGCTTTTCAGCGTTCCTTATGTACCACACCGTCAACTCTTGGAACTTTGGGGACATGGAGCAGTACGGATAAATAAAGTTGATGTAGACAGCAAAGAAAATCGCGGTCGATATGTCACAAAGTATTTTGAAAAAGGGATTGGACAAGAATTGTTGGAAAACTTCGGAAAGCAAGCCTATTTTTCATCACGCAACTTAAAAAAGCCTGATGAAGATAGATTTTATACTTATGAAGATTTTAATTATGATAGTTCAGTCGTACTATATGAAACGGAATACATTAGTAAAGTCTATAAAGACGGTCAGTATTTCGATAATCATGTAAAGTATAAGAAAATAAAACTAGATTAATAAAGGAGTAAGTTACATGATAGCAACTGTTACTAAAAATGACCTAGTTGCCCTTGGTTTCTCTGAGGGAACATCTAAACGTATTATCCGCCAAGGGAAAGAGCTACTGATAACACGAGGCTTTACAGTCTATCAGAATAAACGAATTGGTACTATACCTGCTACTATTGTAAGCGAATTACTCGGTTTTGATGTTCAAAACAGTACCCTCAAGGAGTAAAATATGGCAATTAGAAAAGGTAAAGACGGTAATTGGATAGTTGATATTAGCAACGGTTTTGACCCAATAACACTAAAGCAACGTAGAATTGTCAGAAAAGGCTATAAGACAAAAAAAGAAGCTATTGAAGCAGAACACTACTTACGAAGTGTAGAGTTAAAAGAACGCTTCTATGGGGCTAAAATAACTATCCCCATACTATATGAACTACTAAAGGAAGAAGATAGTATAAATCATCGAAAAGCAAGCTATATCAATACACAAGATAATAATTACAACAAACACATCAAAGATTATTTTTCTATGGTAGATAATGTCGGAAAACTAACCTATGAAGACATCTACCGATTTAGAGAACATCTTAGGCAAAAAGTAGGAAAAAATTCTGATAAACCGTTAAGCACAAATACTATCAACAAAATCATGATTTTACTCAAAAAGATTTTTGATGTTGGTTTGCGAAAAGGCTATTACACCTCCAATCCAGCAAATTTGATAAAAAAGTTGCCAATCGAAAAAACAAAAATGCAGTTTTGGACAGTCAAAGAATTTCAACATTTTTTAACCTTGTTTGAAACTGAAGAATATAATATCAAGTTACTCTTTACTGTTCTATTCTTTACAGGACTACGACTTGGGGAAGCATTAGCACTAACATGGCAAGACATTGATTTTACAAGCAATACAATTCACATTACAAAATCAGTTTATGTAAACAAAGGAATAAGTCATGTTAGCACAACAAAGACTAAAGCTGGAACAAGAAGAATTATCATTAATAAGAAATTGAGCCATGAACTACAACAATGGCAACAGAAACAAAAACACCTATTAAAACAATTTACTAATGATAGCATGACCCTACAAGTGTTTCAAGGCTCACCTATTACAATTACAAAAAATGCAGTTGAAAAACAATATAAGAAAATACTTGAACGTGATAGCACACTAAAAAAAATACGCATACACGATTTTAGGCACTCACACGCTTCCCTGCTGATTAACCAAGGGGAAGATTATCTAGTTGTAAAAGAGCGACTAGGACATGCTTCTATAACAACCACGATTGATACCTACTCTCACTTGTACCCAAGTAAGCAAAAGGATTTAGCTGATAAACTAGATGATTTACTATAAAGTAATTGAGTTTTATAAATGGAAAGTTTATAATTAAATCATGGATACATCACAAGTAATAAAAGCACATGAAGTAGCTAAAAAAGCACACTTTGGACAAATTGATAGAGCAGGAATTGACTACATTAAACACCCTGAAACAGTAGCTAGTTTTGTCGCAACTGATGAAGAGAAAGCTGTCGCCTATCTACATGATGTAATTGAAGATACTTCACTAACCCTACTAGACCTAAAAAAGGAAGGTTTTTCAAAAAACATTATAGAAGCCGTTGATATACTCACAAAGAAAAAAGGACAAGATTATCAATCTTATCTCAATCTAGTAAAGAAAAATGAACTCGCTAGAGTTGTAAAGTTGGCGGATTTACGGCATAATTCAGATTTAACAAGACTACCATTAATTACTGAAAAAGACTTAGAGAGAAATAAGAAATACATACAGGCAATTCATTATTTAAACAAATAAGAAAAAGAATAGGTAAAACTCTATTTCAGGAGATAACTAAGTAAATCTTCCCACAATAAAACGCATAGTATCAAGTTTTTCAACACCTGATATCATGCGTTTTTTGATTTTAAAGTTTTTTGCCCAGCCACTTATTATTATATAAAATGTGATGCTAAAGGATTAGCTAAGCTAGCAAAGAAAGTACTAACCTCATTTGAGAAATCAATACATCTAAATAAGGTAAAATCGCCATCGTTGGATTTTTCAACATGGAACGGTAATACACCATAGTAACTAATAATATTGCTGATATAACACAAAGTAGAAAATAGTTCAATCTCGTCATTAAAATTAATATTAATAACTTGTCCTTGTTCACCTAAGTAATCAATCCAAACATCAGTATTAAACTTACCATCAGCTTTAAGGAATTCAAATACAGATTTCATATCAATACTATTAACTTTTTCTAAAGCATTCAATATTGTACTTTCTTCCAGTATATCAAAATTTAGATTTAAAGTTTTAGAATGACTAAGCAATATCTCAACTCTTCTTTTGAAAGTAGAATATCTATAACATGAAACTTCACCAGTTAATTTTTTAACTTCTTCCTTAATATAGTCGTTTATTGTTTTATTTCCTAGAATAGGATAGATTTTATTAAAAAAATCCCTCGAAGAAAGTTTTAGCTTAAAATGTTCTTCCAATTCATTATACTCTGGCTTCCAATTGCGAAGTAATTCTTCGCAAATTATATTTACATTAGTTGATAACATAAAGCACCTCGTTTTCTATATTAGGTACATAATTTTTTGCGGTACTGTACCTTGTATTCATTATAAATTAAAGTACATTTATTTTGTACTTCTCAAGTACAAAATAAAATTGAAATATCGTCAAGAAAATTTAGATATTTTTAGTAACTAAACTCTAAAAATTTAGATACTATGCATTATTATTACAATTAGTCTTTACTCTGGGCGAGGCTCTTGCAATATTCATTTATTTTCTCCTTTTTGTGTTTGTGTATAATTGTAGTATCTTTATTAAACAATAGCGATTAAGCTACAGTTCCTCAATGTTACCATGAGAAACTGTAATTCTCTACTGCATTATCTCTTTGTAATACCCAAAAATGACAAGTTTTATGACATAAGATAATCTGACTTGCCTCACCATCTCAGAAGTCATAAATTCTTTTTGATAACCTTCCAATGATGTAATGATAGAGTTTTCTAAGAAAAACCTTACAGATAAGGTTCCAACATCCTTATCCTTTGGAATAGAGGAAATCGAATGTTTCATTTCACTATCTAATTTATGCCAATCTTTCAAACTTAAAGATTTTGTTTTTTCAAAAGCCTCTTCTAAAATACTTGATGCAGACGCTTTTAAAATCAAAGTTACTGAAGTTGCCCCTAATTCATTGTCAATTTCTTTTAAATATGATTTTGTTGCTTTTTCTAAATTTTCTACATCTTGTTCATTTATTTTAGCGTCTAACTTTTCCTGAATCACTGCTTGTATAGATTCCAGATAGTACTTTGCCTCATAAGATAGGCGTACTCCTAGGTGCGACCGCATTTTTAACCTCCATGTTTTGAGTTTTGTTGTATCCCATATAAACAGTCTATCATTTATTCTTTCAGAAGTCAACCCAAAACACTAAAAAAATTCATTTTATTCTCTTTACAATAGAATTAATCTTTTGGAATGTTGATTTAATAGGCATTGTGTCGATTAAAGTCCCTCAGTTTTAAACTGTCCACAAGGGACGTGCCGGTTCAACCCCAGACGCCGGTATAGTAATAAAAACAAGATTTATAAGCCTTGTCTTTTTGTTATGTCATAAGAAATTTTTTGAAATTGTTACTAATTTCATATAAAAGCACATGATTAAAAGTTATAGAAAGTGATATTTTTGGGTAATTGTATCATAGTAAAGAACAGGTATTGTTTTGCTATTCATTACATCTCCATCAATAAAGTAATGACTTTTACTATCATAGTAAATCTTACCTAGGTATCTTCTATCTTTAGCTACTTCCCAAGAAGCAATATGGCCCGAAATAATAGCTTTATGAAAGCTACCAGTTGTAATAGGAAATTTGTTTGTAAATATCTCTGAACTCGTTAGTTCTTTCCAAAGCTTTCCTACTTCTTCATCAATGCCCGCATGGACAAAAATTTGGGTTTCAGTTTCATAATAGCGTTCATCCCTATATCGTTTTTTAAACCAGTTTATAAATGGATTGAATTTGATATTATTTTTAATTTCATTTCTAACACCTGTTTCAAAGTTGTTAGCATTCGATTTAAAAATATAGTTCAATTCCTCTGGAGAGAAGAAGCTTTTTATTGTTTCTGGAAATGCTGAAGCAGTAGGTTTATCTAAAATCAACCAATCATAAAACCATTCTTCATGATTCCCTAGAAGAGTAATAATTTGATTAGGATAAACCTCCTCAAGTTCGATTATTTTGGAAATGACTTGAAAAGATTGAAGTCCATTATCAAGATAATCTCCTAGTAAAAATAGGCGATTATCTTTATCGTTTAAATTTACTTTATTGAGAGCGTTTCTGAATTCATCCAAGTATCCATGTATATCAGATATTGCGTATAATTTAGCCATAGCGTCTCATCATTTCTTCATGTGAGATAGTTTTTTTGCCACATTCAACCCATTTTTTATAAGCTTCATCAGCGACCTTAATATCATACATATCTTCAATTTTCTCTATAACAGCTTGTCTAATAAAGTCAGTCTTTGTTGTATTATTTTCTTCAACAATAGCATTTAATAAAGAATTTAACTCTTGACTAAGTTGAATAGAAATTTGTGTAGTAACAACATTATTCATATAACAGCCACCTAATAGTTATTTTAGATACATTATACTCCTAGTCTAAAAGTTTCTCAATAAAAAATTTCACTTTTTATAACTTTTAATCATGTGCTTTTATATGAAATTAGTAATTATTAGTAACAATTCCAAGAAATTTCTTATGACATAATAAAAAGATAAGGCTTATAAACCTTATCTTTTCAACTATACCGGCGGCCGGGGTCGAACCGGCACGTCCTTGCGGACACTGGATTTTGAGTCCAGCGCGTCTGCCAATTCCGCCACGCCGGCAAATAGTAACTGGGGTAGCTGGATTCGAACCAACGCATGAGGGAGTCAAAGTCCCTTGCCTTACCGCTTGGCTATACCCCAATAATATAAAATAGGCGAGTGATGGGGATCGAACCCACGCATGCCAGAGCCACAATCTGGTGTGTTAACCACTTCACCACACCCGCCATAATTCTATTAACACGGGCAGTAGGAATTGAACCCACACTGAAGGTTTTGGAGACCTTAGTTCTACCTTTAAACTATGCCCGTAAAATGGAAGGGGAGGGATTCGAACCCCCGAACCCGAAGGAGCGGATTTACAGTCCGCCGCGTTTAGCCTCTTCGCTACCCTTCCAAAATATATAAATGGCGCGAGACGGAATCGAACCGCCGACACATGGAGCTTCAATCCATTGCTCTACCAACTGAGCTACCGAGCCTTATTGCGGGAGCAGGATTTGAACCTACGACCTTCGGGTTATGAGCCCGACGAGCTACCGAGCTGCTCCATCCCGCGTTAATACAAAAGGAGGATGTGGGATTCGAACCCACGCACGCTTTTACACGCCTGACGGTTTTCAAGACCGTTCCCTTCAGCCGGACTTGGGTAATCCTCCAAAATAGTCCGTACGGGATTCGAACCCGTGTTACCGCCGTGAAAAGGCGGTGTCTTAACCCCTTGACCAACGGACCAAACTTTATGGGCACGAGTGGACTCGAACCACCGACCTCACGCTTATCAGGCGTGCGCTCTAACCACCTGAGCTACGCGCCCAAGTTAAAAACTTGGTAATGTAATTTGAACAAAGTTCAAAGCGGGTGACGAGAATCGAACTCGCGACAACAGCTTGGAAGGCTGTAGTTTTACCACTAAACTACACCCGCTTAAATGGGAGTTAACGGGATCGAACCGCTGACCCTCTGCTTGTAAGGCAGATGCTCTCCCAGCTGAGCTAAACTCCCTAGAGCTAAGCGACTTCCATATCTCACAGGGGGCAACCCCCAACTACTTCCGGCGTTCTAGGGCTTAACTTCTGTGTTCGGCATGGGTACAGGTGTATCTCCTAGGCTATCGTCACTTAACTCTGAGTAA